>PWPN01000321.1 GCA_003557125.1 Phycisphaerae bacterium
CCACGCCGGCCAGCATCGCGATATGGAACCGCCTGAGTCGCGGCACGTCACGGTACATCTCGAGGTACCGCGCGTGGGCGACCATCGGATAATGCGGCGCGTTGTACGCGACGTAGATCAAGAAAGGCTGATCGCGGTTTTCCCTGATGAAGCGGACGGTCTCACGCGTGATGAGGTCCGTCATGTGGATGCCGTCCTCGAAGACCTCCTCGCGATTGCGCCACAGGTCGTGGAAGAAGGGCGTCGAGGCATAATACATATGCGAAAACGAATCGATCGCGCTGCTGAGATGGCCGAAGAACTCGTCGAACCCCTGGCTGTTCGGCTGGAATTCCCATGCGGTGCCGAGGTGCCATTTCCCGAAGATGGCCGTCGCGTACCCGAGCGGCTTGACGAGATCGCCCAGCGTCGTCTCCTCGGTATTCAGGCCGGGACTGTGCGCATCGCTGCTGATGTTGCGATACTGGGACATGCCCGCGCGGCGCGGGTAGCGCCCCGTCAGCATGGCCGCCCGCGACGGCGCACACAGCGGCGAGGGGGCGTAATAGTTGGTGAATTTCACGCCCGACTCGGCCAGTGCATCGATGTGCGGCGTGCGGATGTCCGTGGCGCCGTAGCAGCCCAGATCCCCGCGACCCTGGTCGTCCGTCAGAAAAATAATTACGTTCGGCGAACGCGCCTGCGCCAGGCCCACGGCCCAGGCCAGCACGATCACGGCACACCCCATGCGTCTGATCATCTTTCACCTCCTTGGGTTATGGAATTTCATGGTTCGGATTGAAGAAAAGCGGTGCAGGCATCCGAGCCGCGACCGTGAGGGAGCGATTTTTCCGCAGATTATCGAACTGCGCTTCCTTACGGGTGCGGCTCGTAAAGAGACATCGCACACTCTCTAAAAACCTCAAAGGGTTTGTTCCTCCCTCGTGCTGTGCATGCATGGCCAAACTCTGGTAGAAAGCGGCTGTCAGCCAAGGCCATCCTATCGGTTTCCAGGAGAAACCGAAATGCTCACGGATGCGCGGCATACATTGCCATTTCGGAAGGTTTTTATTGACAGCCATCCTTCCTGACCGCCATCACGGCGTGCGCCGCAACGGCGCGGAAATCGAGGCCGAGACCGAGAAATAAGGCGAGGCTGTATAATATCATCCACTAGGGGAATGTCGGGGATAGTGCGGCTGACTGGAACGCCGGAAACATGCTCGCACCGGTTCGCGAGACTCATCGTGTTTTTCAGCTGAACCGCAAACCTCGGCCTGGGATCGACCGTACCATTTCTGTAAGCTACAATGGGCCTCGGAGTCAGAGCCTCGGAATCAATCCCCAGAACCGGTTAAGGTGGCCGAACAGGCTGCCGGGGGTGTCTATTTCCGAACTCACACCGAGTTGACGATCCTCAATCGAACAGTCGAAAACTCTATTTCGGAGCGATGAGACGGCATGGCGCACGGTCATCTGAAAGAATCCATCGAGGCCCAGACAGGGCGATCCAGTGCACTGTTGATCGCGACGCTGATGGGCGGTTTGCTCGTGGTGATCTCGTTCGTATCCCGCTACGTCTACGAACAGCCTGAGGTACCCGACGGCTTCGCCCTGGCGGCGGCCCTGCTTTTGGGCGTGCCGCTGATCGTTCACGCGATCAAGCACCTCCTGGAAGGGCACATGCACATGGACGAGCTGGTCGCCTTGGCGGTGCTGGCAGCCATCGTCACGGGACAGTACCTCGAGGCGGGCGTGATCGCGTTCTTCATGATCATCGCCACGCTTGTCGAGACGCGGACCGCGCTGGGGGCCCGGGCGGCCATTACGTCCCTCATTAAGCTGACGCCCGAACGCGCCCACCGCCTCCAAGCCGACGGCAGCGAAGAAGAGGTCGAGGCCAAGCGACTTTCCCCGGGCGACATCATCCGGGTACGGCCCGGCGACAACATCGCGGCCGACGGCGTCGTCGTGTCCGGCGAGTCGACCGTCAACCAGGCGAGCATCACGGGCGAATCGCTACCGGCCGACAAAACGCTCAACGAAGAGGTCTTCGGCGGCACGATCAACCTGACCGGTACGTTGGACATCCGCGTGACCAAGGCGGGGGCGGATACGACCCTCGGGCATGTTCAGAAACTCATCCTCGATGCGGAGCGCACGCGGATTCCGCTGATGCGTCTCATCGACCAGTACGCTTCCTGGTACACCCCCACGGTCCTGATGCTCGCGGCCATCGTGCTGTTTGTGACGCGCGCCGACGACGGAATGAATCGGGCGATCAGCATGCTCGTGGTCGCCTGCCCCTGTGCGCTCGTGCTGGCGACGCCGACGGCCATGGTGGCGTCCCTGTCGTGTGCGGCCCGTCTCGGGGTACTCGTCAAGAACGTCGTTACGCTCGAGGGTGTCCGCGATCTGACAGCCGTCGTCTTCGACAAGACCGGCACGCTCACCACCGGGGAATTGGCTGTCACGCAGTTGAAGCCCCTTCCCGACGTGGATCCGACCGAGATGCTGCGGTTGGCCGCCTCGGTCGAACAGGCTTCCAAGCATCCCACCGCCCAGGCGCTGGTGCGCGTGGCCCGCGAGGCACGGCTGCGTCTGATGCCGCCGGAGAATTTCGAGGAGGTCTCCGGGCGCGGCGTCGCGGCGAAGATCGATGGCCATGACGTGCTCGTCGGGCGTTCGAGCTGGCTGGCCGATCGCGGCGTGGACATCGGCATGATGAAACAAGACGAGTACGTCGAGCCGGAAGGCCTCAGCGTGCTCTGCATGGCCGTCGACGGGCGACTCCAGGGCTGGGCTGGCCTGGAAGACCGCACCCGCCCCGAAGCTCGGGCCGCGTTGGACGAACTCCGCGAACTGGGCGTTCGCACGCTCATCATGGTCACGGGCGACAAGTGGTCGGTGGCCCGGCGCGTGGCTACGGAGATGGGCTGCACGGACGTTCACGCCGAGGTGCTCCCCGATGAGAAACTCGCGCTGGTCAGCGAACTGAAGTCCAAGCGCCACCGGGTCGCCGTGGTCGGCGACGGCGTCAACGACGCACCCGCGCTTGCGGCCGGCGATTTCGGGATTGCGATGGGGGCGGCCGGCAGCGACGTGGCCATCAACTCGGCCAGCATCGCCCTGATGAACAACGACCTCCAGCGGCTGCCGTTCCTGGTCCGCCTGTCGCGCGCGACGACGCGCGTCGTCTGGCAGAACCTGCTGTTCGGCGTGAGCTACATCGTCGTCATGATGGTTTTCAGCGCGATGGGGATGCTCAACCCGATGATGGCTGCGTTCCTGCACATGGTGGCCAGCGCGGTCGTGATTTTAAACTCGGCACGGCTCGTGCGTTTCGGTGAGCACGTGGAAGCGGCTCCCATATTGCTCTCGGCCGAGAGGCCCGTTTCCGACCGGCCCGCTCCGGCTCCCGTGCCCGCCTGATCCCGATAGAACGATGGATCGGCCGTCCCCTGCAAAGGGGGCGGCCGACTATCGGACGTTACCGCCCCGCCCCGCTTCGAAGCCCACTTCCCCAGGTCGCATGCCCGACGCGTTTCTCGAAAAAGCCCATGAGTTTTTGCTTTCTGAAGCGTTCTTCCTGAATAAACTGCCAAGACCGCAGTGAAGCGACCCCCCCGGTCAGTCGATAACACAACGTACGTGCGGGCTGTCTCTCAGCCTGTGCGAGGTTATCGGTACCGTTCGCCGTACCGACGAAGCTGCCGAGGGTGCACGATGGATCTGGCAACGGCTGTAGGATTGCTGGCCGGCTTGGGCATGCTCCTGTGGAGTTTGTGGAGCGGCACGGGCGGGGATCTCGGCGCATACTGGAACACGCCTTCGATCGTTCTGGTGGTCGGCGGTTCGCTGTTCGTCGTGCTCATGACCCAGGCGCTCGACCGGTTCATGGCCCTTTTCAACATCGTCAAGCGAAGCCTGCTCGTCCGCCAGCAGAATGTCAGCCAGACCATCGAGCAGATCGTGCAGATGGGCGAAATGGCGCGCCGCGAGGGCGTGCTTTCCCTGGAGAACATGCTTGACAGCATCGACGATGATTTTCTGAAGAACGGCATCCGGCTGGTGATCGACGGGACGGCCGCCGGCGAAATCGAGCAGATACTCAATGGCGAAATGGACGCCATGGAGCAGCGCCACTCGCAGGGCCGCACCATTCTCGAAACGTTCGGTAAATACGCGCCGGCCATCGGCATGATCGGAACGCTCATCGGCCTGGTCGCGATGCTCGGCAACCTGAGCGACCCGTCGCAGATCGGGACGGGGATGGCCATCGCAC
>PWPN01000280.1 GCA_003557125.1 Phycisphaerae bacterium
CGGGAAATGAAGGTCCGTTGCGCGATGAGCAACTCCTTCGGCTTCGGAGGTCATAACGCCAGCATCATCGTGGGGAACCTGCGATAATCCGTAGCGTCGTATCATCGCAGACAAAGGCGGTCGCCCGTCCGAGGCGTGGCGCGCGGGCCGTGGGGCTACCCTTGGAGTTCCGACTTCGAGATCAAGTTCGCTTCACGATCCTCCGATAAAAAACGATAACGCGCCTCGACGCCCGTGTCGGCCGAAGGTGCCGCTACGGGCACGGGCGTGGCTTGCGCAGGTATCGTGCGACGGGATGGGGTGGGGATTTCAGGAACGCGCCCATGGCCGAAAGCCAGCAAGACATCGATGCCCTCCTGGCCGAGGTGAACGCGCTGGCCGATGAGGCGGTCGCGGATATCGGCGGCGACACGGGTGAAGGCGAGATAGACCCCGCAACGGTCCTTGCGCCCGAACCTTGCGAAGCTCCGAACGCACCCCAACCCTCGCCACGGGTCGAATCCAGTCCCGCGCCGCCGCCCGACCCTGCCCTGGCGCGCATTCTCAAGCTCGAAGTGCCCGTCATCGTCCTGCTGGCCGAGAACCAGATGCCGTTGTCCGAGATCATGAATCTCAGCACGGGGGCGATCATCGAGTTCGACAAGAGCTTCGACAGCGAGCTGGATCTGATGGCCAACAACATGTGCATCGGGCGCGGCGTAGCCGTCAAAGTCAGCGAAAACTTCGGTTTGCGGATCACGCACATCGGCTCGCTGCGTGACCGGATCCAGGCATTGGGCCGTTCGTAGCGGGCACATCGACGGGCCGTGGCCTTGCACTTGACGCTGAGATGCCCGAATACGATAGTGTACCTCGATGGGCGCGAATCCCACCCAGCCATCGGCCTTTCGCGGGCATATCGGTCAACGGATCCGTTTCTATCGGCGCCAGCATGAATGGACTCAGGCGGCCTTGGCACGCCGGGCCGGCGTCCAGCAAAGCTTTCTCAGCGAAATCGAGCGCGGGTTGCGCAATCCGTCGCAAACGTCTCTGCGTGCGATCGCCGAAGCGCTGGAAGTGGCCCCGGCCGTCCTGATCGGCCCGGGGAGCGAGCATGACACGCCGCAGCCTCTCGAGATGCTCGAGCTGCCGCTTCTGGAATCGATCCCCGCGGGCAAGCCCGGCGACAGTTCCGAACCCCATGAGACGTTCCCCGTGCTCCGTCACCTCTGGAGCCGGAATCGTTATTGCCTGCGGTTGACCTTCGACTCGATGGAACCGACCCTTAAACCGGGCGACCTGGTTCTCGTGGAATATCGGCCGGATGTGAATCCCGAGCATGTGCAGGGTCGGATCTGTGCCTGCCTGGTCGACGAGGTTCCACTGTTGAAACGGGTCGCCGTCGAGAAGCGACGTGACGGTCGCGTGGTCATCCTGCGCGGCGACCACCCCGACATACCGACGATGGCCATCGAGGACCCGCGAAAATTTTCAATTCAGGGCGTTGTGACGCACCTGGTCAGTCGGCCACTGTGATGCCGGAGCCCAATTGCCGGAAAGCCTAAAATGTTTGTAACCTTATGGCAATAAAGGTGTTATATAGGGTCGTGGTCTCGTCTGTTGAGAGTGCCGGCATAACTTGCTGGTATGAAGCGAGTTAGGTCATTGGCTGGGCCGGAAAAAGGGGGGATCCAAGTCGCCCGATGGCTTGCGAAACGTCCTGTAAAAAATGCTTGATCGTCGAAACTCTTTGTGTTAAACTGACTTGCGTGAATTGCGGAATCCGTTTCGCAGGGTATGCAGCTCATACGGTGACTCCTGATAGGCGTGGCGAGAAACCCTGAGAAACATATGGCGAGGCGGTTCGGTGGCTGTGACCTTTCGCACGTGGCGTACGTTGCGATTTTGAAGGAAGGGCCGAGCATCCATGCGACGCGTCGAGCGGTTGCGATCGCTCGGCGGCAGATCAGGCCGATAATTGCCGCAGGCACGTGCAAGTCTTGTGCCGACCATTCTGGGAAGCGGTGATCGGTCCAACGGTGCCTGTTGGGGCAGTCCTTGGCGCGAAATCGCCGAGTTTTTGGACAAATCATTTGCTATATTGACCTTCGGGTCTTTTTCATATGCTGGTCCGTGGGCTAATCGTGCCGCCGTTGGGCGGTCGTGGTTCGCAACCCATTGCACTGAGGCATGATATGGAAACGATCACGAAAAAAGAGCTCATCGATCGGATCTCGGAAAAATGCGAGGTCAAGCGCGTGACCGTCAAGCGCGTCCTCCAGACGTTTCTCGATGAGATCATCGATGAACTCGGACGGGGAAACCGCCTGGAGTTTCGCGACTTCGGCGTTTTCGAGAGCAAAATGCGGGCTGCCCGCACTGCTCAAAATCCCAAGACGCTCGAACGTGTCTCGGTGCCTTCCAAACGGACGGTCAAATTCAAAGTCGGCAGGCTGATGAAAGCACGACTGATCGAGGCGGGTGTGGCTGCACATGCCCCCAGTGAACGATTGGCCAAATAGGCCATCGGCCAATCCGGCCCACTGGGCGACTATCGGGTCAATACGCTATCAGCGACAGTTAACGTATATCGCTGATCCATCCCAGGCGGATGGGAATAAACGGGCGAGGCGTGGGAATAAATGGGCGAGACGCCCATACCGCCCCATATCACTCCGGCAGACTCAGGCGACCGAGCCGACGGGCGAGACGCCCGTCCCACCCTGAAAGTGGGCTGCCCTCCGTTCCAAAGGCGAGCCATCACACCATATTGCCATTGTAATGCGATAAAGGGCAAAAAAGACGGGCAGCCACTTGACGTTGGGCAGGAATCTCCTTATAAAGAGATATTAAATAGAGAATGGGTCTCAATATCGGGATGGATGCCTGTTATCGAGCGACACCGTAGGACGGCAGGTTGACTGGAAGACGGCAGGTTCGCTGGGGGGCATTGGTGCCGCTGATGGCGCGGGACAAAACTCGCAGTCGCTCGGGAGACTTGGTGGATGTCGCCTTACGTATTGCCACTGGCTTCGATTGAGGGCGATGGATCGTACAGGATCTGTCGCGTACGCACAGGGAAATTCTGTCAGGATCAGCGTCTGCGAGAGCTCGGGCTGCTTGAAGGGCGGACCGTCCGCGTCGTCTCGAGCCGCGATCCGATGATCTGCCAGGTCGGCGATGGCCGATTCGGTCTGTGCCGTCGACTTGCACAATGCGTCCTGGTCGAGCCGCTGGCAGTGCCCAGCACCCGCTCTGCCTGATCCTGAGACCCATACCTGATTTCGGCTCTGGACCCAGTGCCGCCCCTTTTGGCACAGCCATCGGGTTACCGTGACGGCACTCATCGCGGAAGACGAACCCCAACGAGGCCCCATTGACCCCATTGCGCCCCACGAGCGAGTCCATGCGTGCGGCATCGACAGAGTCCCCGCAACGATCGGCCGAGGCGCGCCGTACCGAGCGCATGCTGATCGCCGTTGCGGGCAATCCGAATTCCGGCAAAACGACGCTATTCAATGCATTGACCGGCCTGCGCCAGAAAGTCGGCAATTACCCGGGTGTCACCGTCGAGAAGCGCGAGGGGCGGCTGGTCGGGGCGTCTTTCACAACGCTCATCGATTTACCCGGCATCTACAGTCTGACTCCGCGGAGTTCGGACGAACAGATCGCGCAGGATGTGCTGCTGGGTCGCATTCCCGGCACGGATCGGCCGAAGGCTGTCCTGGTCGTCGTCGATGCGACGAACCTGGAACGAAATCTCTTCCTGGCGACGCAGATCATCGAACTCGGCCTGCCGGTGGTCATCGCATGCAACATGACCGATCTGCTGAAGGAAGCAGGCCATCACCTGGATACGGAAATTCTCTCGCAATGCCTGGGCGTGCCCGTCGTGGAGACGGTCGGTTCGCGTCGAACGGGGATCAACCGGCTGCGGACAGCCCTGCTCGAGGCCGGTCGCCAGGTGCCGCCGTCGCAGGCCGCTTCGACGCGTCGATGGAAAATGAGCGCACCGGTCGAACGTGAAATCGACGCGATCGCGTCGGCTGTCCGCCAGGCCCGGTACGCACCGCCCGAAGCGGCGGATGCAGCGGCACTGCTGCTGCTCAGCATGGATGGGGCTGCCGGCAAGGACGGCGTACCGCTCCCTGTTCGCCAGAAGGTCCAAGAGGCGCATGGGCAGCTCGAAGGCGAGTTCGGCCGGGATCTCTCGCTGGAGATCGTGGGGCGGCGCTATGCGTGGATTGCCGAGATCGTCGAAGCCTGCC
>PWPN01000266.1 GCA_003557125.1 Phycisphaerae bacterium
GAGAGAGGATTCGCTCGCAGGGGTCGACCCTCTGCATGAAAAATCTGCGATCGATTCCTATGGGGTCTCGGCCCCGGGATCCTCTTGAGGCGGGACGGCCGGCGGAGCGAAATCTTCCAACGTAAGGGGAGGGGCGCCCACGGGCCGCCAGCATCGGACGCGTCCGTCCGGTGCCGTCAGCAGGACTGCATCGTTGACGGCGTTGCTGAGCCCTTCGAATCCAGTGCACGGGTCGAGCAGGGCGTCGGTCCGTGGCCTGGCATCGTCCTTGTACATCAACGCGACCAGGCCGTCGTGTCGCTGGACGACGATCCGTCGCGGCCATTCGGCGAGGAAACGACGAACTTCAGGGGCACGCCAGTGCGTGGGCTCGCGCATCGCCAGCAGGCCCGCCAGTACGTCCGGCCTGGGTCGCGCTGTGGGCCTTCTCGCGACCGCCTCGGACGGCGTAAGGGACGAGACGTCATCTTCCGGCTCGGGCAGGAGTTCGGGTTCGGGCAGCGTCACGCGGTAGAGCCCGGCGTCCAGCGTGGCCTGGTAGAGTGCGTCGCCCGTCACGACGGGCGCTTCGTTGGGCAGCCCGGCCAGTCGCATCGACCACAGCAACTCGCCCGTGGCCAGGCTGATCGCCCGCAATCGCCGATCCTGCGTCGCTACGTAGACGGCATGAGCGTCGGCAGCCAGCCCGCCGACCGGTGGCGAGTCGAGTTCGTAGACGAACCGGTTCGTCCCTTGCAGATCGACGACCAGCAGCGTTCCCTGCGAATCGGCACAAGCCACCCAAGGCCCATGACGCACCGGGATCAGGATGGGCGGGACTTCCAGAAGCCCCGGCATGGACTTGGCCCAAAGTTCAAGGTCGTCGTCCAATCGTTGACACAGGAAGCGTCGGCCGCTCTGGCTGAGAAGGAGGCGATTCTCGGCGACCAGGGCAGCGGTAACGTTCGGCCGTCGGGTGGTGCGCGTTTCGATCGGTTGGCCGGTGTCCCGTTCGAGAATGCGCACCTCGTCGATGAGGGTGAAAACCACGGCACGGACCCCGTCGTCCATGTGTGCGCCGGTCGGCCCGTGCAGCATGGACATGGGCTGCACGATGGATCGGACCCAGGCGGCTCGGCCCGTGTCAGCACGGACGGCCTGGACCGTGCCGTCCTCGAACCGCGCGTAGAGCAGCCCATCCACCAGCCCCCAGGTTTCGATGCGATCCGTGAACCTGAGCGGCAACTGCAACTGCCAGGCGGTCCGTGTCCCGGCCCGGGCGATCTCGCCGCCTCGATAGGGCCCCAACGCAGCCGTTTCGGCATGGATCGGGGCCGCTGAATACAGGCAGACCGTTATTGTAAAGGCTAACAAGCCGGCTTTGACCGGGGAAATCGACGCCCATGCGTCACGCGGTCTGCCGTCTGTCGCCGAGGGCTCCGATGATTGTTTTCTCACGTGTGGGTCCTCATTCAAGGAGCGCCGGGAAAGTTCATGAGCCGCCTCCTTCATTCAAGCCGCGCCAGGCGGTGCGGTCAAGCGAATCGCCCCTCGGTGCCGGGAAGAAGTCAAAAAGTCCCTGGAATTTCTTCTCGGGTGACTTCAGCCTGGGCAAGCGGGCAGGTTGTCGCGGGGTCCCCGTGCAGGAAGCCGTGCTCAGTACGGTACTTGTCGAAATGATACGTGGCGAAAATGGGGTTGCAAACCCCGGCCTCTCAAGTTAGGCTTTGCCTAGCCGGAGACGTAGGGGAGAAGTCGGATCGGAGGCGGAGTCGAGGCGTTTTCGGCAAAGTCGGAGTTCGGGTCGCGATGTTCGGGGCACCCGGCCATGACCTTCGGTCTGTCTGGGCAAAGCTCGTGTGAGCCTTCCGTGAGCGAGTCGGCTTGATTCGCACGGCCAACCCTGTGCGGGCGGCGACTCCGATCGGCAGCGACTTACTTTGCTTCACCTGCCGGTATATGGGATGATGCTACCGGGGGTTGACATCGCCGCGCGGGGCTCTGTGACGGCACCGGCCCCGGGATATAATCTTTGGCCCCCAACCAGGAGTGCTGGCGTTGACGACGACTACGAAAATCTTCGTCATTCTGGTTTGCGTGCTTACCTTCATTTTCACGCCGCTGGTCATCGCATACGCAGCCCAGAAGGAAAACTGGAAGCAGTTGGCCGACGACTATCGCCAGGAGCTCAACATCGCTTATGCCAACGAGCGCAGCATCATGGCGATCGCGGCCGCGGAGACCCAACGCTACAAGTCCATCCACGACCAGCAGCGCGTGCAGATGGCGGACTTGCAGCAACAGGTCGTCGATCTTCAGGACGATCTGGCCAAAATGACGCGCCAGCGCGATCAGCTTGCGATCAGCGAAGATGACTTCGCCAAGTCGGCACGCCTGCTGTCGGCCCAGATGGCGGTCACGACGCAGCACAACGAATCGCTCAGGACGGCGCGCGAGCAGGCGCTCGAGCGCGAACGCGAGCTGCGCAGCCGTAACCTGCAGCTGACCGACGCGATGAAAGAGGCCAACGCGCAGATCGTCGTGTTGAACCAGCAGCTTCGCCAGAAGGTCGAAGAGGTCGCGTTCTTCCGTCAGGAGAATCAGAGGCTGCGCGCCGAGACCGGGCTGGGAATGGCCGAACCTCCGCTGACGGCGGCTCCGACTCCCCCGGCCGAGGGCGTGACGCCGCCCGCCGCTGCACCGATCCGTGGCCGAGTGACCCGCGTCGATGGCTCGATGGCGACCATCAACGTCGGCAGTGCCGCGGGCGTCCGGGAAGGGATGCGGATGGTCGTGCTGCGAAACGGCAGCTACGTCTGCGATCTGGAGATCACCGACGCGGTCACCCCGAACGAGGCTGTCGGACAGGTCATGCTGGAACGTGCCCGGCGGATTCAGCCGGGAGATACCGTCGAAGACGCGGCGAGCTTCGCCCAGCGTTGAAACCGGGCGGTTCAGACGGTGGGGTGTGTGGTGCGGACGAGCGGAAGGGGCGAGCGGCTTAGGTGCGTTCGTCGAGGGTCTGCGGGGGGATTGTCGGGAGAGCATGCATGGCAGAGCGTGTGAACAACAAATCCGTGATTGTCGCGCCAGTGGACAGTCTCTACACGATCCTGCTGATTCTTGCGGCGGCCCTTCAGTTGTTCGGACTGGTCTTCGTCGTGGTGCGCGCCATGCAGCAGTTCGGTTCGCTCTGGCCGCCGGCCGGTGGCTGAGCCGGTATTCCACATTCGATCGCGCTTTCATCCGATTCACGACGGGCGCCTGTGCGGGGCGCTGAGCTGGGTCTTTGCGGGGCCACCTGGGCTGTCCATCGATGCCGGGATTGTCGTTTTTGCCGCATATCCCATGCCCCTAAACGTCATGTGTAAACCGAATCGCGGACATTGAATGGAGCGGCTGATTCCGGGCCGGTCGGCAGTGCAGTCGCGAAGATATCGGAACGATGGTACAATCCGACCGCGCAGCAGCGTCTATCGCCGCTCATGGTTCGGCGTGCTTGAAAAGACGTGGCCGGAGCGGGGTCGTGGACCTTGCCGCAGGGCGAACCTGCTGTGCAGTGCGAGGGTACGACAGTGATCCTCAATTCACTGATGGGTCTTTTCAGTCTGGACATGGGCATCGACCTGGGTACGTGCAACACGCTCGTCTGTGTTCGCGGGCAGGGCATCGTGCTCAATGAGCCTTCGGTCGTGGCCGTGAAGAAAGGCACGAACCGCGTGCTGAAAAACGGCAACGCGGTCGGTATCGTCGCCAAGGAGATGCTCGGCAAGACGCCCGGGACGATCACGGCCATCCGTCCGCTCATGGACGGCGTCATCGCCGACTTCGACATCACCGAGGCGATGCTCGGCTATTTCATCCGCAAGGTGCATGGCCGGCGCTCGTTCGTGATGCCGCGCGTCGTCATCGCCGTCCCGTCGGGGATCACGGCTGTTGAGAAGCGGGCGGTGCACAACTCGGCCGAGCGGGCCGGCGCGCGGAACGTCTACCTCGTTCCGGAGCCCAAGGCTGCCGCCATCGGGGCGGGACTGCCCGTGGCCGAGCCGCGCGCCTCGATGATCATCGACATCGGCGGCGGCACGACCGAGGTCGCCATCCTTTCACTGGCCGACGTCAGCGTCTGCGAGTCGATCCGCGTAGCCGGCGACGACCTCGACGATGCCATCGTCAACTACATGAAACGCACGTACAACCTGATGATCGGCCCGCAGATGGCCGAACGCATCAAGATCGAGATCGGCTCGGCCGC
>PWPN01000309.1 GCA_003557125.1 Phycisphaerae bacterium
ACATGAGGCGGTAGACCTGGTCTTCGTTGCCCAACGGCAGGCCGTGGTACCACATCCGGTACCCTTGGCCGGTCTCGCCGGGCAGCACCGTGCCGTAGAGATAGACCAGCTCATGCTCCCAAGGCTTATCGCCGATCAGGACGGGGTTGTCGGGGTGCTTCTCGAACGCGTGATACGTCCGGACGACCTGATCCTTGGCTGCGAGGGGATGATCGTCGACGACCAGGATCCACGGGCCGGTCAGATCACCGAACGACGACGCGGCCAAGGCCGACCCGGCCGACGCGATGAAACACAGTGCGCAGCAGGCTGTACGAAGCATCTTTTCCCTTCTCCCAATTAAGATTGCGATGTGGCCGGAGTTCGTGCCGCATCTTCGAGCACCGCGACGGTGCCGCCTGCCAGCCTCCGCGACATAACCTCGATACTTGTAATTATATCATTTCAAGGTGCCGGCGCCAGCAGAGAACCTGAAATTTAGCGAGTTATCCGTCGGACGACCCTGTGAACTACGTTGACATCGTCAGTGATAACGATGAACACGTACGGGTCAATTCGACAGCAAAGCCGCAGGCTGCTAAAGGGGCTATGGAAATGCATACACGAAACCGACAAATTCGCAGTCTCGTGACGCTTGTAGTTCCTGCGTTTGGCCATGACTTTGGGGTCTACTGGGACCTTGGCGCACCCTGCGCGTTTCACTGCCAAGGCTTCCCCGCACCGACGCTCCACCTACCGGTACCCTCCCTGTCGGCAGATTGTCCATCGCGGTCAATTCACGCAATGTTCCGCGGCAGGTACAGCCGGCCCCGACACGCACTCAAGAAACAGGGCCACGTCATCGAGGTCCACGTTTCCGTCTCCGTCGATGTCGGCCGAGACGCATGCCGGCTTAGTGACTTCCACGTCGAGAATTCCCAGGCACCTCTGGAGGTAGGCGAAGTCGCTCTGGTCGACGTCTCCGTCACCGTCGAAGTCGCTGATCGTCGGTCGGACGGTCAGGGTAGCCGGGCTGGACGCGACCGCCCCGTAGTCATTGACCACCATACAGCGGTAGATACCCGCTTCGTCGAAGGTGGCTGAGGTGATGTCCAGAGTCGGCGTCGTCGTACCGCTGTAGGGCCCGTCGTCGGTGATGTCGACGTTGTTCTTCTGCCACTGGTAGCTGAGCGGTTCGTCACCCCCAGCCTGTACGGTGAAGCTGGCATCGCGGCCGAACGCGATCGACTGGCTTATCGGATTCTCGGTGACGAAGGGCGTTCGGTCTCCCGTATCGATTGCCAACCACCGGATTGCGTCGGATCGACCGGCATTGTCGTTGGGATGTGACCCCGCCCCCAGCGAGCCGTCCAGTTCGACCGTGTAAGTCATCCCGCCGGTCAGCGTGTACTGTCCGAGCGACCGCCAGACATTGCACGGGTTCGGCGTGCATCCGGAGTTCTGGCAGACCTGCACGGTGGTCGTCCCTCCGTTGTGCGAAACCTTGTGAATCATCGGATTTCCGCTGTTGACCGTGGTGGCATTGGTCGTGAAGACCTCGTACGTCCCGCTGACCGTCGGCGAGAAACTGAAGATCGCCTTGCCGGGGCTGCTGCTAATGAAGCGCCATCGGCTTCCGATACCGGGGGTACACCCCTCGGCTGTGCTCTTGGCTACGCTGTTATTCCACGTTCCGGTTTCGGAGTAGTTCGTGAAGTTCTTCCCGCCGGATCGGCTCTCAACGATGAAATCCTCTGGGATGATTTTGGCGACCGCAAGCGTGGCGACGTTCGACGTGTCTTGGCCGAAGGCATTCGTCACGATGCAGCGGTAGTCGCCGATATCGGAAATCTGGCAGTCGGACACCACGAGCGTATCGGTCGTCGCGCCGGAGATGTGCCCTCCGTCCGAGAGGTTGACGCCGTGCATCTGCCACTGATAGCTCAGCGGGGAAGGGCCGGTAGCCGTCACGGTGAAGATGGCTGTGCCGCCTAGGCCGACATCCTGGTCTGACGGATGCTTCTGGATCGTGGGGGGCTCGGCGATATCGACCGCATCGCCGGCCTGGAATGAGTAGAGGCGGGCGTTCTTCAGGATGAACCGCAGCTGAATCAGCCCCTGCACGTCCGGCAGCTCCGTATGCCCGGCCCATGTCACGACGGCATCGACGCTGTCGCCCGTCAGAGGATTGCACGAAGCCTCTTCGTAGCCCGGGATGACCTGCCCGTTCTCGTCCAGCACCTCGACCTTCAACCAGCCATCAATTGCGCTCAACTGCCAGAGAACCTTGTGGAGAGCGAGTTGGGCACACACGCGTCGGTGGCATTGACGTAAATCGCCCTCGTACCCGAGCGGCCATGGAGGCGGCCGTCACCTTGGCGCTCAAGCCTGCCGGCTTCACCACGTCTGATCATGCCCAGCAGGTTCGTCGCCTCCTTGGTCCAGGGAATCAAGACTACTCTTCTCGCCAGTCCGCCTACGACCTCAAGAAGTTGCGGGGGAAGGGCTTGGTGGATAAGACCAATCACCGATCCCGTCGCTATCGAGCAACACCAGAAGGCCTGCGCACAATGACAGGCTTGCTTGTCCTGAGGGAGAAAGTCATCAAGCCGCTGTTGAGCAACCTGGGCCGGTGCAAGTCGGGACCTCCAGCTCTCAAGGTCTCGCCCCTCGACGCCTGCTATCGCGAACTTCAACATGGAATGCAGAACCTTTTTCGTCAATTGCACTTTGTGGAGCAGGACGCTATGCGCAACATTATGTCGATGTAGACCCCGTAAGGGGCTAATCGAGTCGTGCCAGCGATGGACGCTCGATGGCATGGTTCCTGGGTCCACGCGCGTTTTCGTTGCCCCTCCACGTGCCCGCCAGTCGAAGCGGCCATTTCGCGGAACACGCAACCAACAATCTCCCCACCTGCGACCGCACCTGTCATACCTGGCTGGCATAATTGACCAAGCCACAGCCTATGAGCGTTGACAGTAATCGCTGGTGAGCGATACGATTTGTCGCATGGGGTTCGGAATGTACACTTCGCAGCTTGCTACAGCCGCACACATTTAACGGGAGACTTGTAGTGTCCGACTGGGGCAGAGAGGCAGAAGTCGAGGGAGATATCCAGCAATTGCTCCGGAGCGCCCCTGAGCGGTGGAGCGTGTTGGACGTGGACGCACTCACCGCAAATGAGCAGAAAGCGTTAAGGCTTTTAACGGCTGCAGGGATGGTCGAACGACGGTTCTCGATGCGGTTGTCCCTTATTGGGCACCCCGTGCGAATCGATGTGACGGCGACGGCGACGGGTGATCACGGCCTGGCCGAGGCGATGGGGCCGGTCCTGCGTAAAAGCTGGGACGCCTGGCAGGAGTTCTGGAACACACACCGGGACGGTCCTGAGGATCGGCGTCCGAAAGTTTTCTGTGAGAAGACTGAGCCTGAGATGTGGCGGCTGACCGAGGACGGCGTGCTCGCCAAGAAGGACCTCGACACCGGTAAGGTCAAAACCGTCCTGGACTACGTGCTGAGGCAATCGCCCGTGTTTTACGGCATGGTTGTTTCGGGCCACGGACGGGCGGAGCGGTTGGAAGCGACACGGGAATCCCATGTCCCGTCGCAGGTCGAGGTTACAAATCTGAACGAGATCACGGGGTCTCTCGGGGCCTTTGCCGAGATCGTGCAAAAAGGGTTGGAGAAACTGGCGGAAGCTTCATCTGCCCCGCCGCCCCAGCCCCATGCCTCAGTCGGCACAAAAGTCCCCGCCAACACGCCGCCAAAAACACGCCGTGGCAAGCGCGGGCCCAAGCGTCTGTCCCTGAAGGAGGCGTGGCGTTACCTGACGGTGCTCCAGGCGTGGTCGGGTATCCAGGAGCGCAACCAGAAGCTGTCCATGCGGGACCGTGTCCGGAAGGTACAAGTGGCCGAGAAGCATAATATCACTGTCCGGGAACTGGACGCGATGTTGGGCTGGTACGCCAAACACAGGGGGCAAGGACTGTTCCCGGACGACCCTCGAACGCTTTCGATGGGCGAACTTCAGCAATGGTTCGAATAGTTCGAGCGAGCACATTCTGAAATAATCTTCATCAGCCTCGCGACTGTCCGGTCGCGAGGCTGCATCTTTAGTGTGCCGAGCATGTTTGGCAACTCGGGGGTGTAAGTCCCCCGCCCAACCTGATGGAGGTGAAGGGCAAGCGACTGGCAAGGGCGTCACCGCGAGGTGGTGTCTGAAGGAAGCCATA
>PWPN01000238.1 GCA_003557125.1 Phycisphaerae bacterium
GAATAAACTGGTACGCCCACCCTGCCGTCGTGGGCTGTCGGTTGCCGCCATGGGGATCGCCCTGTGCATACGCGTCTGGAACCTGTACGTCTTAAAGAGGCTCGTCCGGATCCTGCTCCCGCTCGCAGTCCGGCCCGTGCTCCGCGTTTGGACCTTGCCCGGTTTGCTTACCCGGTCGGCGTCGTTGTGTTGGTCAGCGCAGCCACCTGGGCGGTTCATGGCCATGCGCTGAACGACGGACTCCTGCTCGATGACCATCTCCATCGGCTTCGGCTGGCCGAGGACGACTGGTCGTGGGCCTCCTTCCGCGAGGCGACCACGATCGCGCCCGATCAATTTGTCAATGCCTGGTGGCAAGAGCAACCTTACGCGTGGCACTACTTTCGCCCCTTCGCAATTCTGGTCGCCAAGACCGTATACCACCTCTCTGACGGAAGCGTCAAGGCGTGGCATGCGATCAGTATCCTCCTGCATCTGGCGACTGCATTCCTGGTTTACTGGCTCGCGTGGCAATTGACGCGCCACCGTTTCTGGTCGGTCGTGGCGGCGCTGCTCGTCGTCGTTTATTCGCACAGCGTCTATGCCGTATCCTGGCTGGCGGCCCAGAATATACTTCTACAGACTACTCTAACGCTTGCAGGTCTCCTGTGCTATATACGTGCATCGTCGTTGGACGTTCATGCGGTCCCTCGCACTGAGCCCACGGCGGGGAATCGTCCCGCTCCCCCTTTAAGGCCTGCCTGGCTGGCCGCGGCGGTCACAGTCTGGGTGCTCGCGCTGTTTTCTCGCGAGAATGCCATTGTACTCCCCTTCTTCTGGGCCGCATTCGATTCGGCTTTCGGCGGGCGCCGTCACCTGCTGGCACGATGGCGGTTTTACGTCACTGTCGGAATTTTCGCTTGCGGCTTTACGTTCTGGCGCATTTTTTTATTCGAAGCGCCGATGCCCGATTTCTACATGCAGCGCCCGGGTGGCGATCTCGTCGCGTATTGTGCGTGGGCCTTCGTGCAGCTCCTATACTATCTCACGTCGGCGGTCTGGCTTTCGCCGATGACCATCGGTACGGGCGCCCGTTTCAACCCGATTACCGAGGTGCCTGTCGACGTAGTGCTTATGCTGCTCATCCTCGGTGCCATGGGAGGGGGTTACTGGGCGGCGGCAGGTCGAGCACGCGGGGCATGGATCTGGCCGGCCTGGATCGTATTGGCGGTGCTGCCCGTCGTACCGGTGCTGGCCACGCCTCACTCGGGGTATCTGCCGAGCGTCGGGTTTGCGTTGGCGATGGTTCTGGGGCCGGCGCTTCACAAGCAGCTCCACCCGGACGGAAGCAGGCGCTGGTCCGTGGGGGTGGCGATCTGGTTTCTGATCGCCACGACGATCTATGTGCCGATCTATCGGCCGATGTGGTATTCGTTCCTGGCGGCTGAGCGGGAGACGATTCAACGGGTTCTGGCCGATCCGCCGCCGACCGAGGCACGGGAGTTGTTTTTCATCAATCTGCCATTCATCAATATCTATGCGCCGCTCGTACTCCAACGTGCCTGGGGGCTCGACGGGCTGGATGAAAATGACGCGGACCGCCGTACGCTTCTGGGCCCCTGGGCGACGGTCGACGATCCCGAAAACGTGCCGACCCGCCCGCAGGACGATTTCCGCTGCCATGTTCTGACCTATGCGCCGGATGTGCTGTACATGGACGTCACCTCGACGGTCACGCAGCTGGACGCGCACCGCTTTACCGTGTCGATCGAGCAGCGTCCCTGGTTTTCCGGGGCTCTCGGGCGCTTCCTTATCGAGGGCATGCGTGCGAACGGGCCGTTGACCGAGCAGACTGAGGTCCTGCCCACGCCCTACAGCTGCAACGCGGATCTGTTCGACGTGATGGTGCGCCGGGCGGATGCCGAGGGCGTCTGGGAGCTCGAGTTCGCCTTTCATCGACCGCTTGCCAGCGAAGACTACTGTTTTTACCTCGGGTCGCCCCAAAGCGGTGCGGCACGACTGCGGTTCGCGCCGCCCGATCCATCGCCCGAACCACTGCCCGTCAATGCTCCGGCGACTCGGGCAGAGGTCGATGCGACCGCGGACTCCTTTGCCGCGGGCTGCGCCGAGGCGGGCGAGATGCTTCTGGCAGCCGCGGCGATGGGTGACCCGCACGTCGCCTCGGCGGCACGTGAGGCCTTCGCGCGCATCGGTGCCCCGTTCCTGGAAGCTCAAGGGGCGCCGCTTTGGTTCACGGAGGACGGGGCCGAGGCTGTCCTGGATGACGCGGATTGGAATACAAAACGGGCATGGTGGCGACAGCGGGTCGATCCCAACACCTACGCGCGGTTCCAGCGTTACCGGGATTATTTCGATGGCCTTCAGACGCAGCGTGCCGCACTCTACAACATTCGCAGCACGGCCGGCGCAATCATTCGTTCGGACCTGTACTTGACCGGTCCTCCTTATCCCGGCCCGCGACCGGTGGTTGGCCACTGCTGCAATATCCGTTAGGATGCCGCAGTTTATCGGGGTTGGCGGCACAGCGACGCCGCCAGTGGGAAAATGTGGTTGAGCGACAATCGGATGGTGGGATGAGTGCCCAAGTCGAACATACGACTCTCATGACCGGTGCGACCGGCTTTCTCGGCATCTATGTGTTGCGCGACCTGCTCGAACGGGGCCATCGCGTCGTCGCGCTGCTCCGGCCTCCGTTGAGCTCCAATCGACGCAGACTCCAGGATCAACTCTAGGAAATCGGTTGCGATGGGACGACGGCCGAAGCGCAGGGTCGGCTTACTCTCGTTGAGGGAGCATTGCCCGACCGACTGCCCGCATCGAGCTGGGGCCGTACCGATCGGATCCTTCATAACGCAGCCAGTCTCGAGCTTTTCGCCAACGGCGATCCGCAGGGCGATCCCTTCCGCACGAACGTCCAGGGGACCCGGGCGATACTCGAATGGGCCGCCGCGAACGAGGTCCGCGAACTTTTCGCCGTGAGCACCGCCTACACGTGCGGATGGAACCAGGGCCTCATCCCCGAACGCTTTCACGAACCGCAGCCGGCCTTCCAGACCGACTACGAAAGCACCAAATGGCGGGCCGAGCGACTCTGCCAGGAATGGGTCGCCCAGTCTGGACGGACTCTGACCGTCTTTCGGCCGAGCTTTCTTGTGGGCGATTCGGAGACGGGTTATACGACTCAGTATGCGGGTTTTTACCAGTTCGCGCGGCTCGTCGGCGTGCTCAAGGAGCGCTACTTCGATCCCTCCAACGGCCAGAGCACCTACGTTCCCTTGCGCATTCCGGGTCGACCCGAGGACGTGCAGAACGTCGTACCCGTCGATTATGTCGCACGCATGATCGCGGAAATCATGGACGAGCCGCGCTTCCAGGGGCGTATCTACCATCTGACCAACCCCGATCCGCCCACGAACGATCTCATGAAATGCTGCTATGAAGAGTTCTTCGGGCTGCACGGCGGATCCTTCGCGGATCCGGACGATGTCGTCGGCAAATGCACGGAGGCGGAGTCCCTGCTCTGGGACCAGTATCAACTGCTCACGCCTCGCGTCGTGCATACGCCGCGGTTCGACACGACCAATGCCCGCCAGGTTCATGAGGCGGTCGGCCTGACGTTCCCCACGTTGACCCGCGACCGCATCCTCATGCTGCTGGACTGGGCAGCCCGTCAGAAGTGGGGTCGTTCCAACGGCAAGAAATGATTGCACGCCTCGGGGAAGACGTGCCCCCAGGGGCGTCTGGCCCAACAGCACCGGGTGCCACTGGCGGCTTGCCCGCCAGTGATTTGTGAACCGTTCGCAACAAGGACGGCCGCCACGGGGGGCGGCCGCTACAGGGTGGTACGGGCGTCCTCGCCCGTTTGCAAGAGGGGGGCGGCCGCTCCAGGGTGGTACGGGCGTCCTCGCCCGTTATCAGGAGTCCGCGCGGGCTTCAAGCCCGCGGCTCTTTGAAGAACTCCCCGCAATCCCCCTTAGTCCCCCTTATTCTCCCTTAATCTCCCTCAATGCCCCTTGTTGCCCCCTTGTCAGTCACCGATCAATCACCGATGATCGAGCGGTCGGCGTTGTCGACCAGCAGGGTCAGGATGATCTCGGTAGCCCGTTCGAGTTCGTCGAGCTCGAGGAATTCGTCGGCTGTGTGCGCCTGGGCGATGTCGCCGC
>PWPN01000279.1 GCA_003557125.1 Phycisphaerae bacterium
ACGCCGACGGCCTGCGATGGGCTGTGGACCTTGGCGCCGAAGGCTATCATCGTGTCGAGTCGCGCGGGTTGGGCTTCTGGAACATGGCCCAGGATTCGGATCGATGGCGCATCTTCCGGCAGAGCAACCACAGCCACAACACGCTGGTCATCGACGGTGCGCTCCAGGTCGCAGCCGGTCATGCGGACATCGTGCGTTTTTCAGACGACGCTCGTTTTCCGCACTCGGTAGCCGATCTCAGCGCGGTGTATGCCGGGCAGACTGATGCGGTGCATCGGGGCGTGGCGCTGCTGCCCGGCGGGCAGGTGCTCGTGCGTGACCGGTTGAGCGGCCTGGAGCCCGGAGCCTCGGTCCGCTGGGGAATGGTCACGCGGGGTACGCCTTCCGAGTCGGGCGAACGATCCCTCGTGCTGCGTGAGGACGACGCGTCACTTACGATGCAGATTATTGAGCCGGCTGACTCCGTCTGGGCGTTGATCGACACCGCGACGCCGAAGAACGAGTGGGATTCGCCCAATCCAGGTACCGTCATGGCGGGTTTCTATGCCATCGCGCCGAAGTCGGGCATGCTGGACCTGGCGGTGGTCCTGACGCCTGGCAGCCGACAGCCGTTACCGCTCGAGCAGATCCGCATGGATCCGCCGTTTGATTGGAGTCCTTAGGGGGATTCGGTTGAAAACAGACAGATGGACTCGCCGCATGTATGATAGTCTGCAAGATCCGGCCCTCCGCTCCGCTGACCGATGCCGGATTCGGGATACCCAATCCCAGAAATCATCAAAATTACGCGATAAGGAGTTCCCACCATGCTACGATCGTTTAATCGGATGCGCCTGGCGGTTGGCGCGATGATTCTGTCACTTACCTGTGGCGCAACATGGGTGTTAGCCGAGTCGGCCGATGCCCCGGACCGACCAGGTAAGCTTTCAGCAAGCGAGCAGGATATGCAATGGTGGCGGGAAGCGAAATTCGGGATGTTCATCCACTGGGGGCCGGTCAGCCTCAAGGGCACCGAGATCGGCTGGTCCCGTGGCCAAGAAGTACCGGAAGAAGAGTACGACGCGCTCTACAAACGATTCAATCCGACGCGTTTCGACGCCGATGACTGGGTCAAGGTCGCCCGGGACGCCGGGATGAAATACCTCGTCATTACTTCGAAACACCACGACGGCTTCTGCCTTTGGCCTTCGAAGTACACCGACTACCATATCGGCAACACGCCCTTCAAGCGGGACGTCCTTCGCGAGTTGGCCGACGCCTGCAAACGGCACGACGTACGGTTCAGCACGTACCACTCGATCTGCGACTGGTACCATCCGGACTACCCGCTCGGCAGTCCCGGCGGCCGAAGCGAAAAACCCAACCCGAACATGCCGCGTTACCATGAGTACCTGAAAAACCAGCTGCGCGAGATCATCGAAAACTACGGACCGATCGCGATCATGTGGTTCGACGGCGAATGGGAAGACCCCTGGACGCGGGAACACGGCAATGCACTTTACGCTTACCTGAAGGAACTCCAGCCCGACCTGATCATCAACAACCGGGTCAGCAAGGGGCGACGCAGCATGGCCGGCACGACGACACGTCCGGATCTGAACGCCGGCGACTACGACACGCCCGAACAGCAGATCGGCAACTTCCAGCGGGGACGCCCCTGGGAGACCTGCATGACGATCTGCAAGCAATGGGCCTGGAAACCCGACGATCCGATGAAATCGCTTAAAGAGTGCATTCACACGCTCGTGCAGGTCGTGGGCGGCGACGGCAACCTGCTGCTCAACGTCGGCCCCATGCCCGACGGGCGGATCGAGCCCCGACAGGTCGAGCGACTTCGCGAGATCGGGCAATGGCTCGACAAATATGGCCAGAGCATCTACGGCACGCGCGGCGGGCCTTACAAGACCACCGCCCATCTGGCCAGCACCCATCGCGATAACGTCGTCTACGTGCATGTGCTCGATTGGCAGGGCGAAACGATCGTCCTGCCCAACCTGCCGAAAAAAGTCGTGGAATCCACGTTGTTGACGGGCGGGGCCGTAAGTGTTTGGCAAAGGAACGACACCCTTGAAATCGCGGTGCCTCCCCAGTACCGACAGGAAATCAACACGATCGTGAAGCTGGTACTCGACGGGCCGGCCGGCGACATCGAACCGATCGCAATCGAGACGCCGCAGGACGACGAATAAGCGTCAGGGATGGCACGGCGTCAATCGCCCAGGACGTATCGGCGAAGGTCGATCGCATTGGCGACGGCGTAGCCGTGGACGTCATTGTTGAAATACACGTATACGTCCAGCCCGTCGCTGAGGTGACTTTGGATTCGCCGTGCGGTCGCCGAAAGTGACTGTGCGGAGTAGCTGCCGCCATAGTTCGACCCATGAAATCGCATGTAAACCCAGTCGGCAGTGACCTTGCGCGGGTGTGTGTCGATCATGTCGTGGATGCACAAAGCCGCTTTTCGCCGGGTCAGGACGTCATAAACGGGTTTGCATAACCAGCTCGCGTCGCGAAACTCGATAGCCCATCGAATGCGCGACGGTGCCGCGTCGAGAAATGCATCCAATCGGTCGACATCCATCTTAAAATTGGGAGGCAGCTGCACGAGGATCGGCCCAAGCAGCTTGCCGAGCACCTCCGCGCGTTCCAGAAACGCACCGATGCTGTCAGCCGGATCCTTCAGCCGTTTCATGTGAGAGCCGTACCGGCTGAACTTCAGCGCGTAGCAGAATCCTTTCGGGGTGGCTTCGCGCCACGCATGGAAGGTTTTTTCCGAGGGGAGACGGTAAAACGTATTGTTGATCTCCACGGTATCGAATGTCTTTGCATAATGTTCGAACCATTGATTTTTCCGAAGTTCGCGCGGATAGAACGTGCCTTTCCAATGGTTGTACTGCCAACCCGACGTTCCGAGACGGAGTTTTCCCTTGCCCTTGGCCATGAGCTAATTCTTTCGTTGACATTTCGGGCAGAGCCACGCGGTTCGGCCGGCGGACTTCATCGTCTGAAGCTCCGTTTCGCACCGGGGGCATCGCTGGCCCTTGGCGCGATGGGGGAGGAGCCAGCTTCGCATTCCCATGACGTCGCCCCCCCGCTGCGAAGCGGTTTTCAATACGCTCCGCATAGCCTTGTAGAGCTCGCGCAGGCGTTTGTCGGAAAGATCGGCGACCTTCGTCTTCGGATGCAGGCCGACGTGATAGAGAATCTCGTCGCTGTAGATGTTTCCCACGCCCGAAAAGATGGACTGATCCATCAATGCAGACTTCGCATCGCCCCGGTAGCCGGACAGGGCCTCGATGAAACGATCGGCTGTGACTTCGTCGCTCAGGGCATCGGGGCCGATCCGGTGCTCCTGGAGATATCGCTCGATATCATCGGTCGTATCCACGCGCCCAAGCATGCGCATCGACACATAAGCCAGATGATTGCCGTCGTCGAAGTCGATGGCCACGCGCGTATGTTTGGGGGGCTCTTCATCCCCTTTATAAAAGGACAGACTACCCGTCATTCCGAAGTGCATGACGAACCATCCCTCGTTGGACATTCTGGCGAAAAGCCATTTTCCGTGTCGCAACGTACTTTTAATTTTCGCGCCTTCCAATCGACGGGACAGGGTCCGCCCGGAGCACCCCTTGAGAATGCGCTCATCGCTGACCGTGATGTGCGCGATGCGCCGACGCAACGATGTCGAATCGAGACATTTTTGAAACCCGGCGACGTCTGGCAACTCCGGCATCGGTTCCGTTCCTGCTTTTGACGTGGCATTTCGCCAGCACTTTGGATGTCACACCAGCGGACAGAAGATTATAAACATCTCGGTACGCACTCGCCTCGCTGTTACGTTATAAGCTGCAAATGATCTCCTCTCCACAGCGTGCGAAAAGCAATGCTGAATGTTCAGACAATGCATGTGCTACCACGATCGGGCAGAACTGTAATCTCCCAACGGAACATTGCAGCAATTTTTGATCCTGAAGAACTCAGCAGATCTTTACTAGAACCTATCCCAAAACCTCTTTGAGCAACAGCATGGTGCATCCGAAATGCAAGAAGCCTTGAAACAGTGTGGTCGATTTCTCCCAGCGGATGCACAATCTCCGGAAGTGCTGAATCCA
>PWPN01000160.1 GCA_003557125.1 Phycisphaerae bacterium
CGGGTGATCGAAAAGTCGGGACATTTCGTGATCAATACGCTCGGCGATGAGCAAATCAACTCGCCTCTTTTCAAGCGATTCGTCAAGGGGAGCGAGATGGGCAAAACGGCATTCGAGGGGCTGCAGATCGAGGAATGGCCCAACGGCGTCGTCATCAAGGACTGCCTCACCCATCTCGGCTGCGAGCTCACCGGGAAGATGAACGCCGGTGATCATACCGTCTTCGTCGGCGCGGTCGTCGCGGGCGACGTTCATCGCGAGGGCGAGCCGGCTGTCCGGCTTCGTTCCAGCGGCATGAACTACTGAGGCCCGGTACGCAGTCCGCACATACACCAGAAACAGCGATTTCGCTAACCGGCGCAGCATCCTTCCGTAAGGACGGTACTAAGAGGCATTCTCTTGCTGCCTTGACGGTTGCGGACGGGTGCAGTGCCCGGGTAACCTGTCATGACCCGCCTGGTGCGCGGGGGTCTCTGCCGGGAGCTCATGAGCGGACGGGCAGGGACGGACTGCCGGTGCGCGCCATGGCCGTTCCTGAGAGGCGGCTGTGCGACGTTCCCTAAAGGCCCAGAGAAGGAGACAGACGAATGCGGAGTTGGATCGGTGCCGTCGTAATCGCGGTGTCAGTGGTGGCTGGAGCCCAAACGGTCGAAGCGCGAGATATCAAGGGAGCTGTGGTTTCCGTACCGGACGACCTGAGCGTCGAACAGGCCTTCGACATCCCGTTGAACGACTATTGGCGCGGCAACATGAAGGTCGGCCCGGACGGGCTCGCCGATAACAAGAAAGACTTCCCTCACGTACCGAACCTGATCAGCTATAAGCTCGAAGTGGGCCTCGGCGGGACGTATGAGCTTCAGGCACGTTATGCCTCGGACGAACCCCACCCAGCCTACCTTCGCATCGACGGCGAGTTGCAAGGCAGCGTCTTTCAGCAAACGGGCGATCCGGACACATGGGTGCGTCTGGCACGGGTCGGTCTGCGGCCGGGGACGCGCGAGATCCGTTTCACCTCGCACTACGTAGAGACGCACTTTCCGGTCGTCAAGGGACTGAGGCTCGTTTTCCGAGGCGGTCCCGTCCCGCCGCCCCGGCCCGAACCCGAAGTCTATCGGCCGCGGCCCGAGCTCGAGGACGACTGGTACAAATCGATCCGGCGTAAGATCCACGGCGATTTCCATACGTCCGGTCACATCCGCGGGATCGGCAAGGATTTCGATCCCGACGAGTACGGCCGAGCGCTCGTCGAGGCCGGCGTCGATTCCATCTGCGTCTTCGCCAAGGGGCATCACGGCTACGCCTATTACAACACGCGCGTGGGGACGCGACACCCCGGCCTGGACTTCGACCTTCTGCAAAAGCAGATCGAGGCCTGCCAGAAGTACGGCATCAAGATCTGGGCCTATTTTTCGATCGGTCGCGACGAACTCTACTCGAGCACGCTGGAGCAGGTCGTCGATGATCCCCATACGCGAAGCACCCGGTTGGACATTCGAATCGACAGCGATTACGTCCAGAATCAGATCTGGCCGATGGTCACCGAAGTCGTTCGCGATTACGACCTCGACGGCGTCTTTTTCGACTTCACCGAGTCCGAAGAGTTCGTCCAGCGGACGCACGACCTCATCAAATCGATCAAGCCCGGCGTCGTGGTCGCCTGCAACCAC
This sequence comes from Phycisphaerae bacterium, assembly GCA_003557125.1. Taxonomy (GTDB): domain Bacteria; phylum Planctomycetota; class Phycisphaerae; order UBA1845; family PWPN01; genus PWPN01. The sequence continues at coordinate 1,668 of PWPN01000160.1, forward strand.
CAGTGGCTCAAGAGCCGAACCGACCTGGGTAAGCTCGACGTGCTCGAGCTGGAAAGTTGGGACCACAAGATGCCCAACTACCACTGGCAGTATTTCGCCCGATACGCGCGGGGTGCGGTCCCCATGACGGCGATGACGACGCGCTTCTGGATCGCCTGGGGCGATTTCGGCGGCGTGGCCGACGAGGCGATGCTCTGGTTCCACACCGCGACCGCGTTGGCCAACGGCTGTCTCGTCTCCATCGGCGACCACCTGCACCCCTTCGGGCGGCTCGAACCGGCTGTCTATGAGCGGATCGGCCGAGTTTTCAACTATACCACCCAGGTCGAGGAGTACGTTATCGATTCGGAGAGCGTGCCCTACGTTGCGATGACTCGGCCGCTCGAAGTGACGCATGGCTTCAACGCCAATCAGTGCGCGGCGCTGGTCGACGGCGGCATCCATTTCACCGTGATCGACCCGACCCAGTCGCCGGACGATTTCAAAGCGGTCGTCGTGCCGGACGCGTCCATCGTCGGAGCCGACCAGGCGGCCCGGCTCGAAGCGTACGTCCGAAACGGCGGGCGACTCATCCTCATGGGTCAGCTTTCCGATGCACTCGCACGGCTCGCCGGCGTCGAGCTCGGGGAAAGGCAGCCGGCAAGCTACGTCCGCGGTACCGAGCATCTGCCGTCGGTGCCGGCCGTCGACCTGTTCACCTACGAGCCCGTCCTGCCCGCACGGCCGCTGCAGGGCACCGAGGTGCTCGCACCGATCGTCTGGCCGCTCAACCATGGCACGATCTACCGTTCCATCCGGAACAGCCCGTCGTCCGACGTGCCCTCCGAATGGGCGGCCATTACCTGGCGCCAGGTCGATCGCGGGCAGGTCGCCTACTCGGCGGTCCCGCTGCTGGACGCGTACGCCAACTGGGGCTACACGCCCTTGCGCCAGATCCTGACCGACCTGCTGGAGCGGATGATCCCGCCGGCGGAACGCGTCGCACAGGTGCGAACACCCGCACCGCTCGAGGTCTCCGTGACGCGCCAAGGCGAGCGGCTCATCGTCCACCTCGTGCACTGCCCGCAGTCCCGCCGGGCCGCCAGTTCCACGCGACGCGACGATTTGCTCTTCCGCCATCCCGTCATCGACGGCATGCCGACGGTCTCCGGCGTGCAGCTCGATCTGCCCGAGGCACTCGTGGGTGGGCGCACGATGCGGATCGTTCCCGATGACACGACCGTCCGCCCGTCGGGCAATGCGGAAGGCCTGGTCACATACGACATACCCGAGTTCACGATCAATACGATCCTGGTCCTCGAGTAACAGCCGACCCGCAAGGGCTCTGCACATACTCTGCACAGAGTGCTGCGAAATCCGCCGGGCTGCTCCCCGTACCACACGGAGGGCAGCCCGCGGTCCGTTATGCCGGTGCCCTTCGTGTGGGGCGGTAGGACAGGTCGTTGACCTGCCTTCACCATTTGCCGCGATTGCAGACGCTCGATAGGCTTGTGTGAGGCCGCCATGCATTCGATGTCGTTGGTGCATCAGGCGATCTCCATCCATGAGCGGTGCACGTGAAGATCATGATGGATGAATCTTCCCCAAGCAGCCAAGGCGAGACGAAGCCGATCCGCGAGTCTCGGGTTGATCCCAGAGCACGCGTATATAAACGACTCGTGCTGTGGGGGATCCTTGCCTTCTCGGCGTGGGTGCTCTATCAGACGCCTTGCATCCCCACATATCGCAGCAGCGGCAGTCGGCCTCTTTCATTCGAACGCGCACAACGCCGCTGTCCCATCCGTTTACCGTCGACTGCGCAGAACGTGCAGTACAAGCATTTCAGTTTCTTACTGTACTTCGCAGAATCCGTCCGATTCGAAGCGCCCGTTGCGGATTGCCTGGCTCATATCCGGACAGTCATCGAAGACCATAATGCACGTTACACGTCAGGTTTGAGGCAAACACCCATCAAATGGACACCGATCACGACGCCTCCAAGCAAGGTACAGCTCGGACTCGACGTGCCTTGGTTTGACATTCACAACATTCAAAGTGGGATCCAGGCGGGTGCGCGCGGAACAATTCAACCGGCCATCTGGGTGGATGCCGAACGCGGCGTGTTCTACTACATGATGACAGACTAGAAGACTCGACGAAGTCTTGCACTGCCTGTGAGAGTGAATCTTAAGGATTAAGGATCCGCGATTGACACGGAGCCCCAAGGGGTTTCGAGTCGGCCGATCAGTATGAGTGTCGGTCGGCCGAGGCTCCCGCCGGCCAGCAGGCGCGCGAGCACTGCCTGTCCGGTGATCTGCCCCTCCAGGTCGAGCACGCCGCTTTCCCCCGCACCGATGGTATCCGACGTGGTCGCGATCAATGCGGTGACGGGTATGTCGCCGAATGAAAGGTGGTACCCGACCTCTCCGAACCCCAGCTCGAAGATATTGGGGTTGTGGACCCTGACGTCGGCCGTCACGTGTGCGCCGGTCATCGACACATGCGGGAAGTCGACGCTGGCGAATGTGATTTCGGGCAACCGGAGCACGGGGACCGTGCCGGCGAACGAGACGGGTAGCTCATAGGTTTCCCCTTGAACCGTGGCCGCGAAGGCTGTGCGAAGTTCGTAGTCGATCTCCGAGGCGTCGGACAGGTTCTCGTATGCCTGCCGGAGTCCCCGGTATTCGAAACGGACCGGCAGCGGGATCGAGCCGATCTTGCGGGCTGGTAAATGGGCTGTGCCGGGCGTCTTCGACGCGAAGTATTCCTGTCCCTGGATGTCGATGGCATAGTGGAAGGATGGCACATGCAGCGGTGCGGCGTAAGGGTTGTTCACGTGCACATCGAGGACCATTTCGACACTTTCCCAATCGATCCGGGTAATGCGGGGTGTCACTTCCTTGATCTGGGGACGATCGGCCGTCGCGCATCCGGTCAAAAGTAGGGATCCGGTCAGCCAGGCTGCGCTCTTGAGGACGCGTATCATGGACGTCTCCTTTTATGATGTGTCCGCTGACCTCGGATTATAGTTTCGTTTCAATGTCGTGCGGCGGAGACTTGTGCGATTTCGAGTGCGGGTCGGTTGGGGGCCGCGCTTCGCGTCATGTCTGCGGCTTGTCCAGTATCGTCGCCAATGTCATGGAATCCAATGCCGCCTGGGTTCGTCCGAGTACGTCAGCCAAGGCGCGTCCCACGGATCCGTTCTGAATCCGTGGACTGTCGGGCATCGCGGCGGGGTCGGCGATATCAAGGACGGATTGTACGGAGATCCGGTCGGGCGGGCGTGCGGGCACGTAGTGCGTATGCGATGATTCCTGGTCGACGGTGACCAGCAGTTCCTTGTCGACGAGTCGATCAAGGAGGTCTTGGACTGCACCGCTGGGAATCCCGAGTTTTTCGGAAACCTCTTCGAGCGAGATGGGCCCTTGGCCAGCGAGGTAGGCTTCCGTGACGGTCAGGGCGGCAGCCAGCATATCCGACGGGCCCAGCACGATGTCCAGTTCCTGCTCGGCTCGTTCGAGTTCCTTGAGGTGGGCGGCCGTATGGGCCAGTTCCGCGCCGAACAGGAAGATGAGCCACGAACAATAGAGCCACAGGAAGAACAGCGGAAGCACGCCTAATACGCCGTAGATGTTCCCCTGGAGCACGAGTCGGTCGACGTAGAGTGCAAAAGCCTCCCTGGCAATCACCCAGATCAAGGTGGCCACGGTCGCACCCCCGATGGCCAGGCGAAAGGAAACCCGCTTGTTGGGCAGCAATTTGTAGACGGCGGCAACGACCAGGATCGTCATCAGGGTGGGGCTGAGCCAACCCACGAGAACCAGAAGAATTCCGAAGGCTCCGCCGATGCGCTCGAATGCGGCAAACGATTGTCTGCCGAGATAGCTCGCCGCCGCCAGGAGAACCGGGCCCAGCGTCATGCCCGACCAGTAGACCAGAATCCGGTGAACGGGCGATCGTCCGTGGGGCGCGGCGAAAATACGATTCAGTGCCGATTCCATGCTGGCCATGAGCATGCTTGCAGTCCAGATGAGCACGAGCCCGCCGACCGGGCCGATCCGTGCGAACGTCAGCTTGTCCTGGACGCGATCGACGACGAGTTCAATTTGCTCGGCGACGTTGATCTGTCGGGCGACCGGCTCATCGTCGTTCGCGTCGTCTGGCGCCTCTTCTCTATGGACCGCCACGATCTGATCGAATCCGCTGGCGTGGAGGAACTGCTGCAGGCTTTGTTTGCCGTCTTCCACGACGCCGAGCGTCTGGGCGAACAGCAGGGCGAGAACCATGACGGGGATCATCGCGAAGATGGTTCGGTAGGCCAGGGCAGCGGCTAACACCATCACGTCGTGTTCGTGGAGTCGTTTGGCACAGTGGGTCCAGAGCATCACCTGCCCGCGCAGAAATCGTGCTCCACGGCCCATCTGTTCGACGGGCTGCCCGATGTACCGTTCGATTTTCTCTCGAAGGCCTTTGATCTTCATGAATACGGCCCCCGTCCGAGACGCCTTGCGTCAACGTCCCTCGATCAGCGGGTGAAGCTGCCGGGGGCTCGTGGTCTTGCCCTCCTGGAGGGCGGTCTGGACCATGATCCATTCGCCGATGTTGTCCAGTGAAATCAGGCCGACGAGCTGCCCGTTGTCCATGACGGGCAGCGCGCCGCAGCCGAGCTCCTTCATGTGCGTGTAGGCGGTTTCGAGCGCATCGTCGCGGGCAGCATATCCGCACTCCTGGAACATCGTTTCGCGGATGTGCGCGTCGCGCCCCTGGTTGGCCAATCCCTTGATGAGATGATGACGGGGAAGAATGCCAACGACTTTGTCCTGCTCGATGATGGGAAAGTCATGCTGATCGCCGGCCAGCAATTCGTCGGCGGCAGTGCCCAGTATGTCGTCCGGTGAAAGGGCGCGGAAGTGCGTCATCATCGCGTCGCCGACTTTCCAGCCTCGAAACGTGGACCGCATCTCGGCATGCTGGGCCTCCCCCTGGGCCCCGAGATAGACGAACAGGGCGATGAAAAGCAGAAAAGGATTCGTGAAAAAACCGAGGAACCCGAGCAGGATGGCCAGTGCCTGGCCGATACCCGCGGCGATGCGTGTGGCGCGTGCATAATGGGTGATGCGGCTGAGGAAGGATCGCAGCACGCGCCCGCCGTCCATGGGAAAGGCCGGGATCAGGTTGAACACGAGCAGGATGACGTTGATCCACATGAGGGTGGCCAGGAAATTCCCGTCGATGAACGAGACATCCGTCAGGGCTGCCGTCCCGAACAGCAGCGTGGTGATCACGAACAGCGCCGCCGCGATGGCCAACGTGACGGCCGGTCCGGCGATCGCGATGAAGAACTCCTGGCGAGGGTCTTCCGGAATCGATTCCATCCGCGCAACCCCGCCGATGGGCAACAGAATGATATCGCGGGTGCGCACGCCGAAGCGGCGGGCCGTCAGAGCGTGGCCGAGCTCGTGGAGCACGACGCAGGTGAAAAGTGCGACGATGAAGAGTACGCCCCAGGACGCAGCCACCCACCCCCGACCCTGGAAAAGGATGGCTGCGACGATCCATCCGACGAGAATCAGGAACGTCCAGTGAACGTAGATGCCGATGCCCTTGACCTCCTTGATCATCCAGGAAGCTTTCATGGGATGTCCTCCCTGTCAGGGCCGCCGATTACCTTAACCCGGGGGCAATGTCGATTCTGCTGTCCTCTCAAGGGGCAATGGGCGGCTATCAATTATCAAAAATTGTTCCAATGGGATGATAGTTCCGTTAACGGGATGAGGCCAAGGCGGGTCGGTGAACTGAAATCCTTTCGTATTATCGGGCGTCAGGGCTGCTGCCGCCATTTCGCGGTATGCGAAGATGGCGCCAAGCCCGTTGAGCAGGAGCCATGAAGAGTTTATTGCTTCTGGCGATTTTTCGCATTGCCCATTCGGTACGACAGCCGGCCATGATGGATAACTCCCTGCCGTCACTTTCGATTTCAGCTGCTGCTGTTCAAGAGCAGGGGAGAACGGGCAGGAAATGATCGCTCATCGTTCGCGGCGTTCGCGGCGGAGGAGTTCTTCGAGGGCACGCTCGACAGCCCTGCCGGCTGCCCGTTCCACGGCTTCGGCGACCTGTTTGCGAAGATCGACGCGGCCCAGGTCCAGATGCGGGTTATCCCGCGTGCCGCCGATCGGGATGTCCGCGTGCGTACCGGCCAATATTTCCAGTGCCTGGAGAGGGACACCCCTTATGCCGACACGGCGCACGAGCTCCGCACCGACCGGCACGGAGACGACAAGATCGACCGTGTCATCGAAGCCGACAGAGCCGCGGAAACGCAAATCGAAATCATCGGGAAACGTCAATGAGAAATGGTCGTAGTGAAGGCGGCCGTCCTTGAGCTCGAAATCGACCGCACTGGCGCGTACACGATAACCTTCCTCTCTGCGGGCCGCCACGCCCGCTAGGGTGAGCAGTTCCATGAGCATTGGATTCGGGCCGATTCGAAGATCCGAAAGGTCGAGTCGGCCACTGCCCGAGCCGCGTTCCTGGATCACTTGGTCGAGCGGGATGGCTACGTCCTGCACGGTCATGTTCAACCGACCCGAGAGATGCGACGTATGCATGAAAATCGGGTTTAACCGGCTTAAGAACTTGTTGCCCAGCTCGCGCGAAAGGGGCACGTCTTCCACAACGTGGTTCTCGCCCGGTATCGTGAGCAAAGGTTCTTCCGGTGCGAAGTCGACGCCCCCGACGATGTGGATCTGCCCGTCTCTCGAGGCGACCGTGGTACGCGGCACGGTCAGGCGCCCCTCGCTCAGCTCGGGACGGAGCGTCGCCTCAGCCACTTCCATGCCGAAGAGGTTCGCCCCCGCCCAGCCAAACTCGAACCCTGCCTGGACCTCACGAAAAGCGGGCTGGGCATCGGGCACGTTGGCGGGCCCGTGGATCGTGATCGGGCCCGAACTTCTGCCCGATACGGAGATATTCTCGACCGTCGCCGGCGCCATCTCATGCAGCAGCCGGGTCAATTCCGACCATGTCGCCTCGTAGTGACCTTCCAAATGCAGGACGCGTCGCGTGTCGTACTCCTCCACACGGCCGGCCAGCTGAAAGGACAAAGGCGAAGAGGTCAGATCGCATTGCGCCAATGTCAGCAGGTTCTGTTGCGTGTCGAGTGTCAGATCATAGACCCATTCCACCTGTTCTCCGCGATCTTCGGCAGTGCCGGGTATTCGGAACTGGTCGATTCGGCCTTGACCCGTAATCGCGACCGTGTCGGCGCGGGCCTCGGCCTGGGCGACGAAGTGCAGTCGACCTTCGATCTCCGGATCTCTTTCCTGGCGGTTGATACGCGCCAGCGCCGAAAGACTCGAGGCCAGATCGGCCGACCCCTCCGCCTCGCCTTGCAGCGTCGAAGCGTTGCCCGGCTGCCATCGGACGTTGCGGATATCGACACTGCCTGCTTGATTTTGCACCTGGGCGCTGGCCAGATGCAGGCCGCCGTTCCCGGGCTCAAAGGAGAGCTCGGACCAATCGATGGAGGTTTCGCCTTCGGCAAGCGGTTGCTCGTCGACCCTCAACTCCGAGGCTCGCAGTTGACCTTCAGAGGTGAACGGCTGGCCTCCAGCTTCACGGTTGAAGACGGCCCGGCCCGTAAACGCGCCGGCGTATCGTCCCACGTCCGGCCCTGCCAGCGGGGCGGCCAGGCTCGCCAGCAAGGCCAGTTGTCCGTGGGGTATGTTCATTTCCGCGCGAAGACTCTCGTCACGCAGGTTGTAAAAGCCGGTACCCTCGATCGATAGATCCTGGCCGGCATCGACGGTGAGCCGCTCGACGGTCCAGAGGGTGGCCTGCTGATCCTCCAGCGTAATCGTGCCTGAGTGCTCGATTCGCTGCCGGGGAACCCGGACCTCGATCCCATCAATCGTGTAGCTCCACTCGATGTTCGCTTGAAACAGGATGTCGATGTACTGTTCCTCCCGACGGCTGGCTTCGAGTTCCGCATCGAGTTGGCCGGCCAGATCGGTAGCTCCCAGTTCGAAGATTTGACCCACTTCCTCTTGCAGGACAGCCAGATCGCTTTGAAAGGTGACGTTCATGCTCTCGACGGTTCCGCTGCCGCTCAGCCGGGCAAAGCTCGCCTCCATTTCGAGCTGGCGTATATGCAGCCCTTCGTCCTGTTCGATACCGGCCTGGATATTGGCTGCGATCGGGCTGATACGCGTCTCACGTCCGCCGCCAACGGCCGCGACGTCCCGGATGGACAGAACGCCTGTGAGGGAGGGGTACTGGCCGCCGCGGATCGTGAATTCAGAGATTTCGAGCGTCCCGGCCGTCAGTTCCTGATCCTCACGGATGTGGAGCATTTCGGGCACTGCCTGGCCGAGCTTGGCCAGGTCGATGGTGGATTGGCCCTCCATTGTGAAATCCGGCCACATCACGGACTCGCCGGCCAGCAGGCCTCGGACGAACCGGTCGCGTGAAAATTCGACGGGCTCCTCGCCGGGGACATAGCGGAACGACGACTGCATCACGCCCATATCGCCCTCGAGCGTCGAATTTCCCGTCCACTCTTCGGGCGTGCCGTGGACGGTGGCTTCCATGCGTGCGTTGATCGGAGCGGCGTCGGCGGCAGCGCGTTCGGCACTCTGGACGTCGGCCACGTCGATCACGAGTTGCGTCTGCGTCTGGCCCGGCTCGAACGTGCCATCGAGCGTGACGGAGGCGGTTCCTTGAAGTTCCGCTTCATGGCCCGCCAGCCTGGCCAGTGGCGCCAGCGCGATCCGTCCTTCCTCGGTCTGCAAGTCGACTTGGCCGGAGGCGTTCAGGGGGTCGAACCGTCCTTCGGGAAACATATCCCTTATGTTCGCTTCGCTCACGATGCGTGCCCCGTCCTGCGTGCGCATCGTCCAGGAGCTTGTGATTTCATTGAAGGTTTTCAGGTCGACTTGGCCGTTGATCTGATCGATCTGGTAGCTTGATTCATCGAGCCGGACGAACCGGAAAGTCCCGTCCTCGATGCGGATTTCACCGTGGGCGTCCTTCAGATGGCCGATCGAGAAGTCTTTTTCGACTTCGAATTCGCCCGGCTCGGGACTTTCATAAATGACGATTTCGGGCGATTCGATCACGATTCTCGTAAAATGTTCGTACCGTCGAAAGAGACGCCAAAGACCGACGGGCGTGTCGGCGCGTGCCATTCGGACCACGTCGCGGTTCTGGTCGTCCTCGATCCGGAACGCAAGGACGGAGATAGGGCCCGCCCAGCTCAGTTCGAGCCTGTCCGCATGGATATCCCCGTCGACGTAGCCGCTGGCTACGGACAGGAGCCACCGTGTTCCGGTCGGAGTCGATAAAAATCGCGGTGCCAGGAGGATGCAGATCACGAGAATGAGCAGGATGACCCCTCCGACGATACCCCACGCTCTGCCCCGATGCCTGGAGGGCGATGCCCGGGCGTGTTCGTCCGTGGGGGTGCGTTCCGGTGGGGGGGCGTTTCGATTTTCCGGTGGGTCAAGGGGCTGAGCCATCGTCATAACCTCCGGGTAGAGTAGTGTTCCGGGTGTCCGTTGTTCCGGATGGAATTGTAGCCTGCGGGGTCAACGCGAGGCTATGGCTCCCCCATCGATTGCCCGGTGCTTGACCGGTGTTTGCGTGCCGGTATTCTAAAGGGTGTGCGAATTGTATGATCCGTATGTATGACGACACTGTCACCTGAGACGCGCACGGTACGTTGAGGCGAGGTCGTCTCGTGTAGACGGCGGGGCGGAGACGCGGGTGCGATCGGGCGTGGGGAGTGTCGTTTATGCGAAAAAGGGGCTTTGGAGCGACAGGAGCACCGTTTAAACGGCTGGGATATTGCAAGCAGGGCACAGCATCGGAACATGCCAAGTATCAAATTACCTGACGGCAAAGTGCTTGAAGTCGCATCGAGTGCGACTGTAGCGGATGTGGCTGCGACCATCGGCCCGCGCCTCGCCAAGGCGGCAGTGGCCGGCAAGGTGAACGGGCAGCTGGTCGATCTGCGGACACCGGTTCAAGACGGTGACACTGTCGAGATCGTGACGCTCAAGGCCGACGATCCCGACGCGCTCCATGTCCTGCGCCATAGTGCCGCCCATGTGATGGCCCAGGCTATCTGTGAGCTGTTCCCGGACACCCAGCTCGTCTACGGGCCGCCGGTCGACGACGGTTTCTACTACGATATCGACCTGGATCGGCCGTTGACGCCCGAGGATTTTCCAGCCATCGAGGCGCGGATGGCCGAGATCGTCCAGGCCGACCGCCCCTTCACCCGCCTGACGATGAATCGCGATGAGGGTCTCGAGAAAGTCCGGGCCGAGGGCAGCCGTTATAAGATCGACAATGCCGAGCGGGCCAACGGGGACTTGAGCTTTTACGTTACCGAAACCGAATCCGGTCCCGATTTCGAGGATCTCTGCCGCGGGCCGCACCTTCCGAGCACCGGAAAAATCGGTGCATTCAAGCTGATGCAGGTCAGCGGTGCGTACTACCGGGGCGATCAGGACGACAAGCAGCTCCAGCGCGTTTACGGGACAGCCTGGCCGACCCGCAAGGATCTCGCTGCCTATCTGCAGCGGCTCGAGGAGGCCAGGAAACGCGACCACCGGAAAATCGGCCAGGAGCTCAATCTGTTCGTCATCGACGCGCAGGTCGGCAGCGGCCTGGTCCTCTGGAAGCCGCGCGGGGCTGTCCTTCGACGTGAACTCGAGCAATTGATGAGCCACGAGCTCCGTCAGGCCGGCTACGAAAACGTCTATACGCCTCATATTGGACGACTAAGCCTCTACCGGGCGAGCGGCCACTTCCCGTACTACAAGGAATCGCAATTCCCGGCCATGTTCGAAAGCGATCGGGCGGCCCTGCTGAACGAGCTCTGGGAAGCGGCTGTCGCGCGTGGTGAAGGGCCGGAAATGACCGCCGAGGAGCGCGCGGTCCTCGACAAAATCGAGCGGAACTGCCCTGCACTCCATCAGGATCTGACCGCGGAAACAGGTCGCCGCTACGCCGAGCATGGGCCGGCAGAACCCAATATCAAGCTTCTCCGGGGGCTGCTGGAACAGGCGGACGGCTACCTGCTTCGACCGATGAACTGTCCGCACCACATCCGGATCTACACCTCGGAGCCGCGCAGCTACCGGGATTTGCCCGTCCGCCTGGCGGAGTTTGGGACGGTTTACCGTCAGGAGCAATCCGGTGAGCTATCCGGTCTGACGCGGGTGAGAGGTTTCACCCAAGACGATGCGCATATTTTCTGTCGGCCCGATCAGTTGCTCGATGAGGTCGCGGGGTGCGTGAATCTGACACGTAAGGTGTTGGATTTATTAGAGTTGCGAGATTATGAGGTTCGGGTCAGTCTTCGTGAGCCGGGCAGCGACAAGTACGTCGGAAGCGATGAAAACTGGGTCCTGGCCGAGCAGGCAGTGCGGTCCGCCGTGGCGGCATCGGGGATGGCCAGCACCGAAGCCGTCGGCGAAGCGGCCTTTTACGGGCCGAAAATCGACTTTGTCGTCCGGGACTGCATCGGCCGACAGTGGCAGCTCGGGACGGTTCAGGTAGACTATAACCTGCCGGAGCGATTCGACTTAAGCTACATTGGTTCCGACAACGCGTCGCATCGGCCGGTCATGATCCACCGTGCCCCGTTCGGAAGTCTCGAACGGTTTGTGGGCATCCTGATCGAGCATTTTGCGGGGGCATTTCCGCTGTGGCTGGCCCCTGTGCAGGTGGTGGTGGCCTCGATCAGCCAGAAGAGTGCCGACTATGCCACGTCGGTCCGGGATCGGCTGGCTGAGGCTGGGCTGCGGGTTGAATTGGATGTGACTGCCGAGAAAATCGGTCCCAAGAAGCATGCGGCCCGTCGTCAGAAGGTTCCCTATATACTTGTGGTTGGGGAGCAGGAGGCGAGCCAGCAGAGCGTGAACGTCAACGACCGGTCCGGTAAAATGCTGGTCACCGAGCCCGTCGAGGCGTTCCTTGCCCGGTGCCGTGAAGAGATCGCGAATCGCTCGGGCGCCTGTACCGAGGCTTGACGAGCGTTGATGAATTCGGAGGCCGCGTGAGATTGGGCCGGTTGGTCGGCCCGACGCGGCTGAGGTTTTTTTAGTCGTGTTGTAGAGAGGGTTATCAGCCATCGCTCAGATTCATCGTTGTAACGACCAGATCCGGATATCTCCCGTCCGCCTGATCGACCAGGCCAACGAACAGTTGGGAATCGTACCGACCGACGAGGCGATGAAGCTCGCCCGTAATGCAGGCCTGGATCTCGTGGAGGTCGCGCCGAACGAAAGGCCACCGGTCTGCCGGATCATGGACTACGGGAAGTTCAAGTATTCCCAGAAGAAGCGCAAGCAGAAAAGCCACGAGCAGAAGCTCAAAGAGGTTCGCTTTCGCCCCGACATCGGCGACAATGACCGGAACATCAAGCTCAACAAGGCCATCGAGTTCCTCGACAAGGGGGACAAGGTGCAATTCACGATGCTGTTCCGTGGCCGGGAAAGGTTCCACCAGGACCTCGGCTACGAGATGTTCAAAGGGTTTCTCGATCAGTTGGGTGATAAGGTCAAAGTCGAGCGCCCGCCCCGAAGCGAAGGCAGAAGGCTCATCATGGTCCTGGCGCCGGGCCGCAAACTGCCGTGATACGGCAGACTGCCGGTGCGGGCGATCATGCTTTTGCAGTCATGACCTGCAGTGACCTGCATTGCAGAAGCAGGCTGTTGACGTCGCGCCTATGGCCTATGCTATGGATCGCCTGAACTCGCGACTTGCGGTAGCGCCAGGACGCAGGGGCGAGTTTGGGAGACGATGTTCGTTCGGGAAAGGATCGACCTCTACAGCGGTCGAGCACACCGAACCGCACACCCCGCCCATTCATAAAAACGCTCAATGCCCATTTGTCGTCGATGGGGCATCTGTGTTACAGTGTAGTGCTTAATGTAAGCACAGGTTCATGATCTGGTTGTGGGACCGCGCGTTCGAAAACCCCAGTGGTTTCATTGGGAATCGATCACCCTGGTTCCAGGCTGATCATCGGGTGGACAGGAGAAGGATGCATGGCTGATTTAATCGCGCCCCACGGGGGTTTGACCGAACCGGTAAACCGCACAGTCGCGGCCGAGCGGGAACAAGAGTTTTTGAGTGAGGCGGCGACTCTGCCTGCTGTTCCCGTCAGCGACGGGGATTTGTCGAGTCTTTACCGGATCGGGGACGGCGCGTTGAGCCCGCTTACCGGGCCGATGGTGGGTGAAGTCTATACGCAGGTTCTCACGGAGATGACGATTACCGTTGACGGGAAACCTTACGCATGGGCGATTCCGATCGCGCTGCCGGTTTCTAAAGAATTGGCCTCGTCGCTGAAGGTCGGCGGCAAGGTGCGTCTCATCAACGAAGCCGGCCGAACCGTTGGAACCCTGCGTGTCGACGATATCTATCCCTATGACAAACAGGCTTACATCGAATCGGTGTACCAGACACGACGGACCGATCATCCGGGCGGCCGTATGGTTCTGGCCGATCCGCGCGACATGCTCGTGGGCGGGCTTGTCGAAGTTCTCGCACCGCCCAAGCACCCCGAATACGGGCGTTATGTCCTGACCCCGAGGGAGACTCGTGCTTTGTTCGCGGAACGAGGTTTCGAGCGCGTCGTTGCATTCCAGACGCGTAATCCGCTCCACCGCGCCCACGAATACGCGATGGTCTACGGCGTGGAGGTCTTGACGCGAGCCGGTCACAAGACCGGTGTCGTACTGAACCCGCTGATCGGTGAGACCAAGTCCGACGACGTCGATGCCGCGACCCGCATGCAAACGTACCGGGCACTCATCGAAGGTCGCAAGCTCGGTGAAGGCGACAAGGAC
>PWPN01000118.1 GCA_003557125.1 Phycisphaerae bacterium
CCCTCACGGTCGCGGCTCGGATGCAACGGCTACAGTCCGCTCCCTCACGGTCGCGGCTCGGATGCAACGGCTGATTCGCAAGGTGCCACTGGCGGCTTGTCCGCCGGTGCTTTGTCCGAAGGGCCGGGCTAAAGCCTGCGGCTCGTTGATCCTGCGACGAGGGCAATCTTTGTTCGCTGGCACCGCTCTTTTCAGATCGGTGAGCAGACAGCAAAGTTTATTTTACTCAATCTTCGCCCAGGGACGCAACGGTCGCTTCGAGTAAGACGAAACGGTCGCTTCGCTCAGGAACGCAACTGTTCGAACTGCTTGTAGGGTTTTTCCCAGGCAGCGGAGTTCGCGGGCTCATAGACGATCGGCTCGAACGAGCGGGCGATCACCCGGCGGGCAGTCGGAAGGTCGGCCAGCACGCCCGTCGCGATCGCCTGGATCGCGATGTTGCCCGTCGCGGTCGCTTCGATCGGCCCGGCGACGACGGCCCGGCCCAGGACGTCGGCTGTCCACTGGCAGAGTTGCGTGTTCTGGATCCCGCCGCCGACCGCGTGGAGGACGTCGATGCGTCGACCCGTGCAGATCTCGATCCGTTCGAGCGTCTGGCGGTAGCTCATGGCCAATCCTTCGAGACAGACGCGCACGATCTGGCCCGGTTCCGTGGGCACTTTCTGGCCGGTGCGCTGGCAGAACTCCGCGATCCGGGCGGGCATGTCGCCCGGAGCCAGGAACGACGGGTCGTCCGGGTTCAGGATCGCCAGGAACGGCTCAGCCTCGGCTGCCATTTTCGCGAGACGGTCGTACGAGAAGCTCTTGCCCTCGCGTTCCCACGTGCGACGACACTCCTGGATGAGCCAGAGCCCCAGAATGTTCTTGAGGAACCGGAACGTGCCGCCGAAGCAGCCCTCGTTGGTGAAGTTGAAGCGCAGCGCATGCTCGTTGATGACGGGCTTGTCGACCTCCATGCCCATGAGCGACCACGTGCCGCTGCTCAGGAACGCCCAGCTCTTGCCCTCGACGGCCGGGACCGCGGCCACGGCGGCTCCCGTGTCGTGCTCGGCCGGGCAGATTACCGGGATGTCGCCCGCGCCGGTCTCCTCGCGGACTTCCGAGCGGAGCGCGCCGAGCACGGTCCCGGTCGGGACGATCTCAGGGAAAATCCGGCGAGGCAGGCCCATTTTTTCGATCAGATCGGCCGCCCACTGTCCCTGCCGCGGATCGTAGGCCTGCGTCGTCGTGGCGATGGTGAACTCGGCGCACTTACGGCCCGTGAACCAGTAGTTGAACAGGTCGGGCATGAGCAGCATCGTCTCGGCGGCGTCGAGCAAGGGCGAGTTCTGAAGGCGCATCGCCAGAAGCTGAAAGAGCGTGTTGAGCTGCATGAATTGCAGGCCCGTCTGCTCGAAAATCTTCTCGCGGGGGACGATCTCGAACGCTTTTTCGAGGATGCCGTTCGTCCGCGCATCGCGGTAGTGGAAGGGGTTGCCGAGCAGTTGCCCGTCCCGCGCTAGCAGGCCGAAGTCCACGCCCCAGGTATCGACGCCGATGCCGGCCAACCGATCCGTCTCCTTGACGGCCAAGGCCAGCGCCTGCTTCATCTCCGACCAGAGCCGTAACGTGTCCCAGTGGAGTTCGTTCCCCGTGCGGACCGGCCCGTTCGGGAAGCGGTGCACTTCGGTCAACTCGATTTTTTGATCCGAGACCGTCCCGAGCAGTCCGCGCCCGCTCTCGGCCCCCAAATCCAACGCCAGAAACACATTGTTCGCCATGATCCACTCCTGAGTCGCTGTTCGACAGTCATCCGTGACGGTGACGGTATATCCCCGGCGACGGTCCGTCCTATCGCAGGGGGCTCTGAAGGCGTTTGGTCAGTGTTTGAAGTGACGCGTACCGGTGATGATCAGCGCAGCCTTGTTCTGATCGCACGCATCCACTGTGTCGGCGTCCCGTCGTGAGCCGCCCGGTTGGATGAGGGCGGTGATGCCCGCTTCCATGAGTTTGCCCGGCCCGTCCGGCACGGGGAAGAAGGCGTCACTGGCTGCGACCGCACCGGCCAGACGTTCGCTGTGGCCGTTTTCGGTCGCCAGTTGCACCGCCAGATCGCAGCTCTTGACCCGGCTCATCTGCCCGGCGCCGTTTCCGAGAAGCTGCCCATCCCGAACGATCGTGATCGCGTTACTCTTGGTCTGCTTGCAGATGAGCCAGGCGAGGCGCAGGTCGGCCATCTCCCTGGCGCTCGGGGTGCGTTTCGAGGCGATTTTCCACGCTTCCTCGTTGAGGCTGAGCATGTCGCGTTGCTGGACGAGCATGCCGTGCGTGATCCGCTTGTAATCGACCTCTTCCTGCGACCAGGGCGTGTCCATCGCGCCGACGGCCAACAACCGGCAGCGCATCCCCCAGCTGCGTTGCGGGGTGGGTGTCGTGATGAGTGCGAGCGCGTCGTCGTCGAAGGCAGGGGCGATCCATACGTCGAGCGTGAAAAAGGCAGCCCCCGCGTCGCGGCCCCACTGGCTGAAAGTGTTCATCACGGTCTCGGCGATCTCCCGCGTCACGGGGAAGTTCATGCAGAGCACGCCCCCAGCCGCTGCGACGGGATCGCCCAGGTAGGCGCGCCGATAGGTGTCGATCGGATCGTCGCCGATCGCGCAGCCGCACGCGTTCGTGTGCTTGATGAACGCGACGGCGTACTTTCCGATTGTCGCGTCGAGCGCTTCTTTCGCTAATGAGCCGCGGGCTGAAGCCCGCAGCTCGTTGGGATCCTGCGACGAGGGTTGTCCGCCCGAAACAGGGCGGGTCGAATTTCTTGGCACGCCGAAAGCGCGGGTCAGCTCCTTGACAAGGGTCAATGCGCCGTCGCCATCGGCGTAGTTATTGAATGACATTTCACCGGCGATGAGCGGGCTCTGCCGGGGCTCCGAACTGCTCGTGGGGATTTCGAGAAGGTTGCATTCGCTCGGTTCCCGGCTCGTCAGCCATACCGAGGCTGCCTGATCCGGGTTTTCGCCGTAACGCAGGGGGGACAGACGCTCCACCTCGAAGCCGATCGCGGCCACCTCGTCGTCGAACCACGGGCTCAACGCTTCGCCGGGCCCGCCGACCTCGTCTTCGAGCGCTTGTTCCAGGTAGTCGCGGATGGCCAGGTCGTAGTCGGCGGTCACGTCGAACACGGTCCGCGCGAGCCGTTGCCGCGTCTGCTGGCAGACGTCGCCGGACAGTCGAAGCTCGGACAGGACGGTCTCGAAGTCCCCGTCATTGGAGATCACCACGACGTGCTTGTGGTTCTTGGCGGCGGCGCGCAACATGCACGGCCCGCCGATGTCGATCATCTCGACAGCCTCGTCGAATGTGCAGCCCTCGCGGCTGACCGTCTCTTCGAACGGATAGAGGTTGACCACGACCATGTCGATCGGAGCGATCTCATGCTTTTGCAACTGGCGCATGTGCGTGGAGTTGTCGCGGTCGGCCAGAAGGCCCGCATGGATCCTCGGATGCAGCGACTTGACACGCCCGTCGAGCATCTCCGGGAAACCGGTCACCTGCTCGACCATCGTGACGGGTACGCCGGCCTTGGACAGGTGCCGGGCCGTCCCGCCCGTGCTCAGGATCTCGATGTGGAATTCCTCGACGAGCGTCCGAGCGAAGTCGGTGATGCCCGTTTTGTCATAGACGGCGATGAGGGCGCGTTGGATCTTTTCGGTGTTCATGGTGTCGCATCATAGCCATCGAAACCTCGAAGGCAAAGCCCGCGTGGCAGCGGACGCGGGCTTTCGGAGCCCCGACCGTTCGACGGGCATGGCACGGCCGATTGAGAGAGGATTCGCTCGCAGTGGTCGACCCTCTGCATGAAAAATCTGCGATCGATTCCTATGGGGTCTCGGCCTCGGGATCCTCTTGAGGCGGGACGGCCGGCGGCGCGAAATCTTCCAACGTGAGGGGAGGTGCGCCCACGGGCCGCCAGCATCGGACACGTCCGTCGGGTGCGGTAAGCAGCACCGCGTCGTTGAGGGCATTGCTGAGCCCTTCGAAGCCCGGGCCCGGATCGAGCAGGGCGTCGGTCCGCGGCCTGGCATCGTCCTTGTACATCAACGCGACCAGGCCGTCGTGTCGCTGGACGACGATCC
>PWPN01000107.1 GCA_003557125.1 Phycisphaerae bacterium
AGTGCGTATGCCCGACGGGCGAGACGCCCGGACCACCCGGCCTGCCCCCCACACCATGCGTCCCCCACGCCATGCGTCCCCCACACCATGCGTCCCGCGCACCATGCGTCCCGCGCCATGCATCTGTTCAGTCGCTGTCACCGCATCCGGGGACCTCGGCTGTCAAGGCTTCATGGACGAACCGCAGGTTGGCGGTCTCGTCCATCTGCAGGGTTTCGAGCCGATCCTGCGCCTGGCTGTGACGCTGGCGGAGGCGTTCCTTGAGCTTTTCCAGGATGCGTCGCTGGACGGCAGCCTCGGACAGGACAGCGCGTTCCTGGGCAAGCTGCGCTTCGAGCCCCGCCAGATGGCCCCGCGCCTCGAGCAGCCCCTTATGAAGTCGGCCCAGCCAATAGCGGTGCCGGATCAGCTGTTGCATATCGAGCGTTCCCGGCTCCTGGCTGTGGCGGATGGTGCCCAGCTCGCTGTCGATCTGTTTTTCGAGGCCGACCATCTGTTTGCGAACATCCTGGATCTGGCCAAGCCTGGCGGCGACGACGCGTTTGCATTCGTCTTCCCGCTGCCTGCGAATCTTGAGCAGCGTCTCGAAACGGAATGTGAAACGCTTGGCCATCGGTTCTCCTCGTGCCGACTTCGAAAGCTCCGTCACGCTCGATCAGCCTGTCCCCTGCACTGGCGGACAAGCCGCCAGTGGCACCCGTCGAAATGCACCTCCAGGCAGCACAGCTACCGCGTTCGTTTCTGCGGTGCGTTTTGCGCGACCGACGCGGAAACAGCCGCTGCCTTGTCGCGGACAGCCTCCCGCTGACGGCGCGTCTGCTCGATCTGCCCTGCCAACTCGATCAAGCGGCCTCGCGATTCGTCGAACGTCGCCTGCTGGTCGATGTCCTGCCGCAGGAACTCGCGCACAGCCGATCGCGTGTGGATCACCGTGTCGAACTCCGGGTTCGAGCCGGGTACGTACGCACCGATGTTGACGAGGTCCTCGATCTGGTTCCATGTCGCCAACACGCGCTGAACCGTCCGGGCTGCCTGGCGGTGTTCGGTGTCGGCGATGTCGACCATGAGACGGCTGATCGAGTCGGTCACGGAGATGGCGGGGTAATGCGCCTCGCCGGCCAATGCACGCGACAGCCAGACATGACCGTCGATCGTACCGCGTACCGCGTCGCCGATCGGGTCGTTGATGTCGTCACCTTCGACAAGCACGTTGTAGACGCCGGTGATGCTGCCTTCGTTCGTTCGGCCGGCGCGTTCAAGCAGTTGCGGCAGCATGGCAAAGACGCTCGGGGTGTACCCTTTGGTCGTCGGCGGCTCACCGGCTGCCAGCCCGATCTGCCGTTGCGCCATGGCCAGGCGCGTCACGGAATCCATCAGCAGCAGGACGTTTTTGCCGCGATCGCGGAAATACTCAGCCACGGTCGTCGCCAGGAAGCCGGCCCGTACGCGGAGCACGGGCGACTCGTCGGAGGTGCTGACGACCAGGACCGTCTTGCGGCGCCCTTGCGGGCCCAGGTCCTTGGCGATGAAGTCGTTGACCTCTCGGCCTCGCTCGCCGACGAGCCCGACCACGCATACGTCCGCATCCGTGTGGCGCGCGATCATGCCGATCAGGACACTTTTTCCGACGCCCGTCCCGGCGAAGAGGCCCACGCGCTGGCCGCGGCCGACGGTCATCATCGCGTCGATCGCGCGGATCCCCGTAGCAATGGGCTCGGCGACGCGAGGTCGATCGAGGGCCGGGGGAGCAGGCCGATAGAGGGGATAACTGGCGACCGGGTGGATCGGCGGCCCTCCGTCGATGACCCGGCCGAGGCCGTCGAGCGCCCGGCCGACGAGTTCGTCGCACACGCCCACCCGCGCTTCGTCGGGCAAAGCGTTGACGACGTCCCCGCGTGCGATCCCCAGCGTGTCGGACAAGGGCATGCAGAGGGTCTGATGGCCGTGAAAGCCGACGACCTGGGCGGTGACGACCCCGCCCTCGGCGCGGGCGATCGCGCAGACGCTGCCGATCGGCACCGACAGCCCCGCGACCCGTACGGTCAGGCCGGTCACGTCGAGCACGGTCCCGACACGCGCCGGGCTGACGATTCTTCGCACGCGTTCGATCTCCGCGGCAAAGGCGTTCACGCGATCACTCCGCTTGTTGGGAATTCCGATCCTCGGGGAGATCCGATGCGTCGTCCATACCCGCTTGGGCGCCCTGGCTGTACGCGCAGCGCGCGACATGCAACGCACGGGCGATGCGGTCCAACTGCACGTCGAGCGCTGCGTCCACGTTGCCGTCACCCCAGCCGACGCGACATCCGCCGGGCGCGAGATCCTCGCACGGTTTGACCTCAACGTGCTCGAGCGCGTCCTGGCGGTTGGCCACGTCCGCTGCGAACGCGCGGGCGGCGTCGGCGTCCTGCGGATGCACGTACACGGTGACCTCCGAACGTCGACCGATCAGGCGGACCGCCTCGTCGAGATTCGCCTGGACCGCCTGGCGATCATGCTGCCCGACGCAATGGGCGACACGGTCGGCGATGGCCATGGCCAACTCGATGAGATCCTGTCGGGCGGAGGCGACCCACTGGCTGCGGTGCGCTTCGATCTGCTCGATGGCGGTCGTCCATGAAGCGGCGAGCGACTGATGCTGTTCGGCGAACTGCCGGGTGGCGGTCTCGAATGCCTCGCGCCGGCCGACCTCGGCGCCTTCGCTGCGCCCCTGCGCGAATCCTTCGCGGTGCCCTTGTTCGCGCGCCGCGCGAAGGATCGTCTCCGCTTCGAGCCGGGCGGTGCGCAGCAGCGTGTCAGCTTCCTGACGCGCCTCGGCGACGGTTCGGCGCGCCAAGGTCATCACATCGTCGAGCTGGAACGAACGGCGCACGAGGCGTTCCATGTGGACGTGCGCATCGCCGGCCTGCGAGGCCTTGATCACCGATGGAATCCGAGCCATCCATCACTCCTCTCGTCGCGCGCGGGGTCAGACGACGATATCGCTTTCCCCACCGCGTCCCTCCAGGATAATTTCGCCCGCGTCCTCGAGCCGTCGCACGACGTCGACGATGCGCTGCTGGGCGCCTTCGACGTCGCTCAGACGCACCGGGCCCATGTACTCCATCTCTTCCTTGATGAGCAGGGCCGCACGCTCGGACATGTTTCCGAAAATCTTTTCCTTCATCTCGTCGCTGGCTGTCTTCAGTGCCAGGGCCAGTTCGTCGTGATCGATTTCCTTGAGAACCGACTGGATGCCCTTGTCGTTGACGAGCAGGATGTCCTCGAAGACGAACATGAGCCGGCGGATCTGCTCGACGAGATCGGGGTCCTCGGCCTCGAGCGCTTCGAGGATGCCCTTTTCGGTCGTGCGGTCCGAAAGGTTGAGCATCTCGGCGACCGCCTCGACGCCGCCTGCCTTCTGGAACTGCTGGGACACGATGCCCGAAAGGCTCTGTTCGAGCCCCTTTTCGACCTCGCGGATGACTTCCGGGTTCGTCTGCTCCATGTTGGCGACGCGCGTGACGACCTCGAGCTGCTTATCCTGGGGCAGGCCCGAGAGAATTTCGCTCCCCTTGCTGGGTGGAAGGTGCGCCAGGATCAGCGCGATCGTCTGGGGGTGCTCATCCACGATGAACGTCAATAGATTGTCACTTTCAGCTTTCTGGAGAAAACTGAACGGCTGCTGGTGGACCTGGTGCTCGAGTTGCTGCATGACGCGCGATGCCTCGTCCTTGGGCATGGCGCTTTCGAGCACGAGCCGTGCGTATCCCAGGCCGCCCTCGGAGGCGTACTGCTTGGCCAGCGCGACGTTGTAGAATTCCTCGACGATCTGGTAACATTTTTCGGTCGGAATCACGCCGAGCGATGCAATTTCGCGCATGAGATCCTCGACCGTCTCGCGCTCCATCTGTCGCATGAGAGCGCCGGCCGTCTCGGGCCCGATGGAAACGAGGAAGGCAGCCACCTTGCGAAGGCCGCTGTATTCGCGTTCGGGCGATTCGGTCGATGAACCCGCATTCTTTTTGGGCATTGCGTTCAACCCTGATCCAACTCGATCCATCGCTTGAGGATCGAGATAGCCGATACCGTATCTTCCTTGACCATCTGCTGGACCTCTTCGAC
>PWPN01000090.1 GCA_003557125.1 Phycisphaerae bacterium
CTGTGAGGATGATCATCGAATCACGAACCGGAACGGTTTGTTAAGGAGGAGGGCGATGACGACGATGCGCATTGCGGGCGCCCAGATTCACAACAATGTCGGAGATATTGCGGGCAACGTGCAGCAGGTCGCCGAGGCGATGCAGTGGGCCGAGCAGCAGGAGGCCGATGTGCTGGTCGTGCCCGAGCTCGCGCTGACGGGCTATCCCCCAGCCGATCTGGTGCTTCACGAGGCGTTCATTGACGATGCCGACGCGGCGCTCGCGCAGCTGGCGCAACAGTCAGGACGGACGACCAGCATCGTGAGCACGATCGAGCGGGTGCCGCCGCAACGGCTGTGGGACAGCCGGATTCGGCGCGTCGGAATCGTGGCCAAGCTGCTTTGCGGCGGCGAGGTGCGCGGCACGTATCAGAAGCGGCTGCTTCCGACCTACGGGATTTTCGATGAGGGCAAGTACATCGCGCCAGGCAACCATCCGGGCGCAGTATGGCGCATCGGTGACACCATTGTTGGGATCTCGATCTGTGAAGACATCGGTGCCGACGAGGGCCCGCCGGAGGCCCAGTCCATTGCAGGGGCCCAGATATTGTTGGTACCCAACGCTTCACCTTACTACCGTGGCCGGGCCGAGGATCGTCTAGCGAATGTCCGGGCGATCGCGGTGCGCAACGGCCTGCCCGTGGTCTACCTCAACTTCTTCGGCGGTCAGGATGATGTCGTATTCGATGGCGGCTCGTTGGTGGTGGATGCGGACGGGCAACTGATTCATCGTTGCGCCGAGTTTGTGGAAGAGCGGTTCTGCGTTGATGTGCCGGTCGCCCCGCGTCGTCCGGTGGCCGAGTCGGTGATCTCCGTGCACACCCGCCCACTGCCGAAGCGGCCGACGCCGAGCGAACCGGCTGTCGCACCGCACCGCGACGAGCTGGCCGGGGTCTGGCAGGCCTTGGTGCTCGGGACGCGGGACTTTGCCCGCAAGAACGGCTTTCCGGGAATCGTGCTCGGCCTCTCGGGCGGCATTGACTCGGCGATCACTGCGGCTGTGGCAACCGATGCACTGGGCCCGGAAAACGTGCTGGCGATCGGCATGCCCACCAACGAGATCCAGGACGAGGCGCAACGGCATGCCGAAGCAGTGGCACGTCACCTCGGCATCGGCTATACGGCCATTCCGCTGCCGCCGATCGAACAAGCCCTTACCCGCGCCTTGCAGCCGGAACTGAATCGCAGCACCACCGCCGAAACCACCCGCGGCCTTGAAGCGTGGTCGCGTGCCGCCGTCCTTTCTGCGTTTGCTGATGAACGGGGGGTGCTCATTCTCGCTACGGGCAACAAGAGCGAACTGTCGATCGGCGTGGCAGCGCATGGTGATCTGATCGGCGGCTTCGCCCCCTTGCGGGACTGCCCGAAGACATTGCTGTACAAGCTCGCCGAGTGGCGAAACGCCCGGGGCCAAGTAATTCCGGAACCGGTGCTCACGAAGCCACCTACGGCCCAGGCAGCGGAAGACATCGAACTGCCATCCTACGACGTGCTCGACCCGATCGTGGAGCGGTACCTGGAACAGGAAGCCAGACTGGAGGATCTGATTGCAGAGGGGTTCGACCCAGCGACGGTCGAATGGGTGCTTCGCCGTGTCGATGATGCCGAGTTCCTTCGGCGGCAAACCCCCATTGGCGTGCGGGTGACCCGGACGGCGTTCAATCAGGACCGCCGCATGCCCATCAGCAATGCCTGGCGTCCGCATCGACGCAGATAGCGCGGTCCGAATGCACGGGCTTGGTCGTTACGCCGACCCGCAGCCAACTTCGTCGGAGCGATCCGCGATGGCTTGGTACAGCTTGCGCGCTCGACTGCGGAGATGCCCTCGCGCTGCATCTGGTGGCCCAAGTGGGTTCCATTCAAGGCTCAGCTCACCGGTCAACGGCCCTTCGTGGTGGAATCCCCCACGCGATGACTTCCATGTCACGTTCATGCCCAACGTCGCGGCAGAGTGTGTCGCTTCTGAAGCTCAAGGCAGGACAAACGAGCCACATTTGTCGTTCGTTTTCGTCAACGCCCTAATAAAGCTGCCTAATATAAGCGCTGGGTTAGTCTGGATGCGGCATGGGGCGAGTCCTGTCCTGTTGAGGAGCAAAAATCCGTGAAAACCAAGTCGCGTGTTTGCGTAACCAAGAAGCTGCCAGCGCTTGTCAACGGCGATCATTCTGGCAGCCTGTCGGCCCTGCTGAAAAACTTGCCCGGGGCGGTGTATTGCTGTCGTGATGATGCCGAGGCCACGGTGGAATTCGTCAGTGACACCGTCCACCAGATCACCGGATACGCAGCGGATGATCTGATGAGCCACCGAATCAGTTGGATGCAGCTTGTGCATCCGGACGATCGAATGCAGGTCATGCAGCAGGTCGCCACCGCCGCGTCAACCCGTGAGCCCTGGTCCCTGGAATACCGCGTCCGTCACGCCCGAGGCGAGGACCGCTGGGTGTGGGACCGCGGCAGAGGCGTATTCGACAACCAGGGGCTGGTTTGCCTGCAGGGCTTCGTCAGCGATGTGACGGATCGTCACCACACACAAGAGCAGGTTCGTCGCAGCGAGGAGCGTTTTCGGGCAACATTTGAAAACGCGGCCGTCGGGATCGCGCACGTGGGCTTGGACGGTCGATGGCTTCGCGTGAATGAGCGGCTGGCGCGGATCGTCGGCTACACGTCCGATGAGTTGCGGGAAAAGACCTTCGGTGACATCACCCATCCGGATGATCTGGACGCGGACTGGGCTCAGGTCGCCATGCTGATCGCCGGCCAAATCCCCAATTACTCAATGGAGAAGCGGTATTTCCGAAAGGACGGTTCGACCGTATGGATCAACCTGACTGTCGCCATGGTGCGGAAGCCAACGGGTGAGCCTGATTACTTCATCTCTGTTGTCGAGGACATTGAGCTTCGCAAACAGGCGGAGCGAGCGTTGCAGGAGCGCACCGCCGAGGCCGAGCAACGTGCAGCCCAGCTTCGCGCTTTGACTGCCGAGTTGATCAGTGCCGAAGACCTGGAGCGCCGACGCATTGCCCAACTACTGCATGACCATCTACAGCAACTACTAGTCGCAGCCAGACTGTCGGCGCAATCGGCAGAAGCAGACTTGCCACAAGGTGATACGCGGGACAAATTAGAACGAGTGAAAGGGCTGATCGACGATTCGATTCGCGAGTCGCGATCGCTGACCACTGAGCTGAGTCCGTCAGTGCTCTACAATGAGGGGCTGGTGAAGGCGTTGGCGTGGCTGCGGCGATGGATGCGCGAGAAGCATGGACTTACTGTTACCGTGAGTTGCGAAACCGAGTATGAACCAGCGGATGAGCAAACGAGGGTGTTGCTGTTCCAGTCGGTGCGCGAACTGCTGTTCAATGTGGTGAAACACGCCGGCGTGCGCGAAGCCGGCGTTTCGGTGACGGCGGACGATGATCGCTTGCGGATCGTGGTGACAGATCGTGGCCGAGGCTTTGATCCTTCGTCAGTTGATGACGCTGCTGTGGATCGTGGCTTCGGCCACTTCGCCATCCGCGAGCGGTTGGCGATGATCGGAGGGCATTTCAAGGTACGTAGCGTTCCAGGCAGCGGCACGCATGCCGAACTTGCGGCACCGCTGCAACTGGGCACTTCTGGTGACACGGTGGCAGCCTAATCACCCGGGCCACGCATCGAGTATTACGATGTTGCCGACTCCGGCTGGTACTGCATGCGCTCAAGAGCAAAGTCACAAGGCGGATCGCTGCATTCGCATTCGACCTGGTCACCAATCCGATGGCCCAAAACGGCGGCCAGCAGCGGCGTCAACTCGGCGGGATTCTCGGGCAAATGCATGCGAAAGGTTCGCTGCCGCCCCGTGCGTCGGTCGCGGATCAGCAGCCGCGACTCAAGGGTCACCACGTCGGCGGGAACGTCGGGCGAGGGAACGACCACCGCCCGAGACACCACTTGCTCAACTTGCAGCCTTGCTCTTCGGCAGGGCTCGGAAGGGCCAGGCAACCGGTCAACCGCCTGCAGCATCTGCTCAAGCCGCTTCAAGTCTGCATCCGTCAGCACAAACACGGCACACCTCCTTTCA
>PWPN01000226.1 GCA_003557125.1 Phycisphaerae bacterium
CCCCCCGTGGCGGACGTCATGGAGTCCATGCACGAAACGCTGGCGGACAAGCCGCCAGTGGCCCCCATAGGGAGAAACGGCCGTTACAGGGCGGCACGGGTGATTATGGGTGGTACGGGCGTCTCGCCCGTCGGGCCATCCTGCACTACGCATCGTAGCGTCCGTAGCGGTCGGCCAACTCGACCATCCGCGCGAGCCGCTCTGCCCGAACATGCGGCGCAACCGAGCAGGCTGACGAGAGGATGAAGCCCGAACCGGGCATACCGGTTTCGAGTCGCCGGCGGACCGCCCGTTCGAACGTCGCATCGTCGGCCCGCAGCATCTCGTTGACCGCGTCGAGGTTACCCTTGAAGAAAAACCGCCGGCCGAACTGCTGCTTGGCCTGCGCGAGATCGACGGTCCCCAGCGGCGGCGGGTCGAGCGTGTCGATCCCCCCTACCCCGGTCTCGGCCATGAGATCGAGTCGATCGCCGATCGCGCCGCAGGTATGCACGTAGGACGGGATGCCATGCCGATCGATCGCGTTGACGACGCGTTTCTCGCAGGGCACGACGAACGCTTGGTACATCCGGCGGCTGATGAAACCGGCACCCGCAAAGGCGGAGCTGATCAAAATGGCGTCCGGGTCGCACGCGGCGAAACATTCGATCTGGGCTTCGACATGCGTCGTAAAAACATCGAGAAGGCGATGGCAGATGTCCGGCACGTCCAGCAGCGCCAGGAGGGCATTTTCATATCCGAACAGCTCGAGCAGGTGCGTAAAGGGCGAGAAGACCTCGATGTGAACGGAGACATCCGGACACGCTGCACGGGCCGTGCGCAACCCGAGCGTCAGCCAGTCGGGATAACTCTCCGGTCGAGCGAGGTCCGCAGCTTCGGGGATGTCCCACAGGCAGGGGGCATGCCAGGTGTTCCAGACGTACCCGGGAATGCGATAAAGGGCCGGATCCTCGGGCAGGATCGTGGTAGAGTTCGCACGCGGAAGCGGGTTACGACCCGGCAGAAACGTGTGCGGGTTATCATCCGGCGGGCACCAGGTCTCCAGCCCGAACCGCCAGCGAAGCAACTCGCCCGTATCCGCCTGCGCGGTGTCGGCCAGGTAGCTCTTCCAGTTCGCCGGGCGACCGGGCAGGTTCACGAGAATACCGTCGAAGCGATAACGTCGCTGGAAATCGGCCAACGTCCGCGCAAAGACCTCGCTGTCGAACCATATCTCCGAAGGCGATCGATCGCTATTGACGAAATAATGCCCCAGGGCCAACTGACACATAACCGGCACGCGGTCGGGTGTATCATGGCGCATGGCCGCTTTGACGCGTTCGCGCGGCTGCATCAGAAATGACCTTTCGGACAGGGAGATTCCAAGGTCATGCGGGATGGGCGTGCACCTGCTCCACTTTCCCATCCCCGTCGACCCACAGGCCCACGATGTGCACCTCCGGCTGCCATTCGGCGATCACCTTGATCGCTCCGTCCAACTGCCGGATGTGCGTCTCTTTGTCGACAGGGTTCCCGGCACAATCGTGATGGGCGACGACTGCAACGACTCGCGAACCGTGCTTTTCCACGGAGATGACCAGCCGGCGACGGATCGCCTCGCAGGCGACCGGATCGTGACCTGCCAGGAGCCGATCGGGGCCGGGGTCGGTGATCTCATCGACATAATCGACTTTGAAATGATCCTTGATCCAGGAGGCGACGGGTTCCTGGACTCGGCCGTCCATGCAATTGATGGCCGTCGCAAAACTGCAATCTCCCATAGCTTCTGTCTCCAATGCGTCGCCTGCCAAGCTCCTCCCAATGGATAACGGACCGGATGGACGGCTTGAACCGGCAAATACCATGTAACGTGCGGCTTGGCTGCACTTTACACGAAAAACTCAGAAAGAGCGAACATGACCCCACCGAAAGTATCGGCTGAATTGACTTACCTGTTTTTATGGCGCGATGGGAACTTTCCCCCCTGCCGATGGGCGAAAGTACCGCCCCATTCGCAAGAGGGCCAGAAAGGATAGACGCAAGGAGCCGAAACGTTAAAATATTGCCGAAAAGCGAAAAGTCAACTCTGCGTGGCAGGACGATTTCAGCAAGTTTAACGTCTTAACTGAGGTCCGAAAATGTCCATGACACTTCTCAAAAGCCGTCCATTCGCCAGGACCCTGCCCATCGTCAGCCTTTGGCTCGCCCTGGTTTCGCTGGCATTCCTGGTTTCTTGCCGTCGAGCGCATGAACCCGCGACAACGCCCGAGTCGGCTGTCAAAGTCGGCGTGGCCCGCATCGACATCACCCCCGACTACCCGATCCGCCTGGCGGGCTACATGGGACGCAAAACCGAAAGCGAACGCATCGAGCAGCGCTTGTGGGCCAAGGCGTTGGCCATTCAATACGGCTCGGATTCGCCCGCCCTGCTGCTGTCCGTGGAGAATATCGGCATCCCGGCGGCCATGACCGATGAAGTCGCTGTCCGGCTCAACCGGCACACAGGAATCCCACGCGAACGGCTCGTCATCTGCGCGACCCATACGCACACCGGCCCACGTCTGGAGGGCGTCCTGCCGACACTGTTCGGTGAGGACCATACGGACGATCAGATGGAACGCATCGCACGCTACACCGCGGAACTGACGGACCACCTCGAGCGCGTCTCACTGGACGCCCTGGCCGACATCCGCCCCGCCCGGATCGAATGGGCGGTCGGGCAGGCAGGTTTCGCGATCAACCGCCGCGTGATGCGGGACGGGCGATCCAGCGGCCTCGGAGTCAACCCCGAAGGGCCTGTCGATCACACGATGTCGATGCTCAGCGTACACGGCCCGGACGATCAACTGCGAGCCGTCGTCGTCAACTACGCCTGCCATTGCACCACCCACGGCGCCGACTTCAACCGGATCTGCGGCGATTGGGCGGGCTTCGCCCAGAACTATGTGGAAAAGAACTGGCCCGGAGTCACCTGTCTTGTAACCATCGGCTGCGGGGCAGACGCCAATCCGCATCCGCGGACCGGCCTGGAATTCGCTCAACAGCACGGCCAAGAGATCGCTACCGAAGTCGACCGCCTTCTGGCGGGCGAACTCAAACCCATCCAGGGCCTCCTGACCTGCCGCCTCGAAAACATCGCATTGCCTTTCGGTGAGATTCCGGACCGCGCGGAATGGGACCGTCGCGTGGCTGCCAAGGACGCGACCAGCTACCACGCCTCGTTTCAGCTGGCACGACTGGATCGCGGCGAAGACCTGGCGACTCCCATCCCCTACCCCGTCCAGGCATGGATGTTCGGCGAGGACCTGGCCATGATTTTTCTGGCAGGCGAAGTCGTCGTCGACTACGTCCATCGGCTCAACCGCGAGTTCGACGCCGATCGGCTCTGGGTGACAGCCTTCGCCAACGATGTCTCGTGCTACATCCCCTCCGAACGCGTCCTGGCCGAGGGCGGGTACGAACCCGACCGTTCCATGTTGCTTTACGGATGGCCGACAACGCTGTCTCCGGGGATCGAGGAGCTCGTCATCGGTGCCATCCATCGGCTCGTGCCGGAATCTTTTCTTGTCAATCGAGTCTTGACCCCGGTCGCCGAGTAGACCATACTGACGTTCCGACACTGATCGGAATTATCACATCAACCCTGCCCTTTGCAGGAGGCGAGTCATGGCCGAAATCGGATTGGACGGCGGAGCGCCGGTACGCGGGACGCGCAGCACACGCCGGGGCCGGCGATGGACACGATGGCCCATCGTCAACGAAGAAACGTGGCCCATTCAGCGGGATATCTTCGGCGAGATCTACCTGAGCGGGACCGAAGGGCTTCCCGGGCCGCGTGCGAAACGCTTCGCGGACTCCTACAACGCATACCTCGGCACAAGTCACGGGCTGATGACCACGTCGGGGTCCACCGCGTTGAAACTCGCCTTCTGTGCGGTCACGGGCACGGACGGCCTCGGCTACAACGGCGAAGTCATCGTGCCCAATTACACCTTCATCGCATCCGCGCACACCGCCTGGGAGATGGGGTTCTCCGTGCGCTTCGTCGACGTGGAGCCGGATACCGGCTGCATGGACCCGGACGCGCTCGAGGCGGCCATCGGGCCCAACACG
>PWPN01000366.1 GCA_003557125.1 Phycisphaerae bacterium
CTCATCGAGGGCGACCCGGACGGCCGGCCCCGACGCATAACCGCCCGCACCGACGACGGCTGCGGGCCGACGCGCGCGAAACAGCGTACGGCAATGGGCCAGCGAAGCCCGCCACGCGCTCCAGAACGCGGGCCATCGCCAAGGCCGAACGGTAAAGGGCTTTACGGGTTGCCGGATCGCCTCGATCTGCGCGGCGCCGAGCACCTGGGCATCGATCGGCCGAGGCGTGCACAGAAAGGACACGTCGATCCCGTGCCGCGTGGCCCCTTCCGCATCCGACGTGCCCGCAGCCAGCGCGCGGAGCTCATCGACGACAGCCAATGCGGGAAAGAGATGACCTCCCGTCCCGCCGCCTGCAAAAACAAACCACATCGGTCGGCTCATGCGTACCCCGCAGCGTATGGACAGCGCGTCACGGATTCCCCGGTGTGTCGGGCGCTCGTCGTGCGATGTTGGCCAGGATGCCGGCCATCGCACCGATGACCACCGCGCCGGAACCGCCCGCGGAAACCAGCGGCAACGCGATGCCCTTGGTCGGCACGGACACGGTCACCACCGCAATGTTGATGAATGCCTGCAGGCCGATCATCAGCACGATCCCGAAGGCGAGCAACTGCCCCATCGCGTCGGGGCATCGCCGCATCGCCGCACCGCCGTTGTACAAAAGTACGATAAGAAGGCCGATGACCGCGAGGCCGCCGACGATCCCAAGCTCCTCGCAAAGCACCGAAAAGATGAAATCCGTCCGTGCGGCGGGCAGGTAATCCTTGATGAGCCCGTTGCCCAGGCCGACCCCCCACCATCCTCCCCGCGCGATCGTGCAGAGCGATTGGATCGCCTGATATCCGGTTCCTTCCGGGTCGGCCCAGATGTCGCGGAAACTGATGAGCCGTTCCATCCGGTGCGCGCGACTGAACAGAAGGTATCCGAAAGCGGGTACGGTCGGCAGCACGAGCAGTAAGAGGTGCCAGATTCGTGCCCCGCCCATCAGGAGCATCGCGCCGCCGACGGCTGCCAGCAGCGCCGCAGTCCCGAAATCCTCGATGCCCACGACGGCCACGGCGATCCCGATGACGGCCACGGCCGGCAGAAAACCGGAGAAAAACCGTCGAATGTCGATCCCGCGTGCCATCCAGAGCGCGAGAAAAGCCGGAAGCGCGAGTTTGAACAGCTCCGAAGGCTGAATCCGCAAGCCGTAGTGCGCGGGCCCGATCTGAATCCACCGCCGTGCGTTGTTCACCTCGGTCCCGATGCCCGGCACGAGCACGAGCAGCGACATGACGATGGCGATCACGAGCAGCAGGAGGGTCGGTGTACCGCAGGCTTTGGACCAGAGCTGGTAGGGCACGCACGTCATGACAAGCATGGCCAACAGCGCCCCGAACAGGAAGATGAGCTGGCGCATGGCCGGGTAATCCCAGAGCGGCCACCCGAAGACGGCTCCCTCGCGCGGGGCCGCCGCCGAGACGGTCATGATCGCCCCGATGGCCATCAGCCCGGTCGCGACCGCCACGATCGCCACCGACAACGCCCGGCCCCGCGTCCAGCCGTACTCACCGCTTGGCGCGCAGGCATCGAGCTCCAACGGCATGCTGCCCGGATCGTGCACTATCGTGTCGCTCATCGGCGATCCCCTTGACCTGCAAGCGTCCGGGACGCGTCTCGTCCCTCGTTAAGAAGACTATCGGCACCGGCGGCCCCGTCGGCTTACCGCAGCTTGATCGTCGCCAGTGCGATCGCGGCACAGATGGCGGTGATCAGCCAGAAACGGGTCACGGTCTGCGTCTCGGTCCAGCCGCCCATATGAAAATGGTGGTGGATCGGGGCGATCCGGAAAATCCGCTTGCCGCCGGATATCTTGAAATAACCGACCTGCATGAGAACGGACATCGCCTCGAGCACGAACACGCCGCCTACGATGAACAGCATCGCCTCCTGGCGGATAACGATGGCCACGTAGCCCATCAGCCCGCCGAGCGGGAGCGACCCCGTGTCGCCCATGAAGATGTCGGCGGGAAATGCGTTGTACCACAGGAAGCCGAGGCACGCCCCGAGCATCGCACCGCACACCACGGCCAACTCGCCCGTGTGCGGGATGTACGGAAACAGCAGTCGCTCGGCCCGCACCTGTTCGGCCCCCAGGAACGTAAGCACCAGGAACGCCAGCGAACAGAGCGACATGCAGCCGGCCGCCAGCCCGTCCATCCCGTCGGTCAGGTTGACCGCATTGGACGTCCCCACGACGACCAGGACCGTCACGATCAGAAACGCAGCCGTCCCGAGCATCATCGGATGCTTGTAGAACGGCAGGGTGACCACGCGGTACGTCTCCAGCGGGTCCCCCTCGCCGATCGTGGCCAGCGCCCCGGCCTGCTGCCCGTATTTGTAGATGAACGTGCCGAGCAGCACGCCCAGCGCGACCTGGAAGAGGAGCTTCTCGTACATCTTCAGGCCGTCGCGCGTACCGCTCCGCCGATGCTTCGTGAGCTTGAGGTAATCGTCCATGCCGCCCAGCACAGCCAGCCACACCATGCAGAACATGCCCATGCGCACATAGTAGTTGCCCAGGTCGGCCAGCAGCAGCACGGCGATCGCGATGGCGGCGACGATCAGCAGGCCGCCCATCGTCGGCGTGTTCTGCTTGTCCTTGACGCGATCGTTGAGCGCCTTGTGGTCGAACTCGGCCAGGTCGCGGATCTTGTAGCGTTTCAGCATCGCGATGACGCGCGGCGCCAGCAGAACGACGGCTGTGAACCCGACCAGCACCGCGCAGACCGATCGGAACAGGACGTCCTTGTAGGCGTAAGGGCCTGTCGGATAACCGAGCAGATAATCCAGCAGATGGTAGAGCACGTTGTGCGATTCCTTCACTGGCCGTGCGATCCGGAGCGCTCATCCGCACCGGGAGGAGCGGGCCTTTTTGCCCGATGCGCCGCCCGACGCCTTGGGTCGGCTGTCCATTTCGATCGCCCGTTTGCGGATGGCCTCGACGAGGCGCTCCAGCGCCAGCAACCGCGAACCCTTCACCAGAATCGTATCGCCCGGCGCGATGAGCGATGCCACCCGCTTGCGGGCCAGCGCGGTCGTTGCGTACGCATGCGTTTCGATCCGTCGGTCACTGACGCTTCGGACCACGTCGCAGATGAGCCGTGCATGCTCGCCGACGGCGATGACCATATCGACGGGCCCGGCACCGATCCGCCGGGCAACCTCTTCATGCAGGCTGCGGGACGACTCGCCGAGTTCGCGCATGTCCCCCAGGACGAACACGCGACGTCCGGTCGCCGGCGCCTGCTCGAGCACGTCCACCGCGGCTGCGACCGACGCGGGGTTCGCATTGTACGCATCGTTGATCAGCGTGATCGACCCGGCACGTTCGTAGCCGAGCCGCATCGGGGGGAGGCGAAAGCTCGCGAGACGCTCGGCGATCTGCTCGTCGGTCATGCCGAAACGGCGCGCCACGCCGATGGCTGCCATCGCATTGAATACATTGTGACGGCCGGGCACGTGAAGCCGGTACACGAACCGGTCGTTCACCGTAAACTCCTGCACGCCCAGCGGCGCATCGTCCGCGTCGCCCGGGCCCGCGACCATCCGCCAGGACGTGAGCCGCAGGTCGGCCTGCTCCCAGGCGCCGAAGGTCACCTTCTTGCAGGACGCCCATTCCCGTTGCTGGGTGAGCATCCAGCGCAAAATCTCATGGTCGGCGTTGACGACCGCACAGCCGTCGGGACGCAACGCACCGAGCAGCGAGAGCTTCTCGACGGCGATGTTTTCGAGACTGCCGAGCCCTTCGAGGTGGACCGGGGCGATGCCCGTGACGACCGCGACCTCCGGCTCGATGAGCCGTGCCAGGGCGGCGATCTCACCCGGCGCGTTCATGCCGACTTCGCAGATGAGAAACTCTTCGGACGGCTCGCTCGACAACAGCGTGAGAGGCACGCCGATGTGGTTGTTGTAGCTTTTCGGTGAGGCCCGACCCCGCCAACGCCCCGAGAGCACGTGGGCGATCATCGACTTGGTCGTCGTTTTGCCGTTGCTGCCCGTGACCGCAACAAGGGTGATGCCCCCGTTGATGATCGATTGC
>PWPN01000390.1 GCA_003557125.1 Phycisphaerae bacterium
CCTGAAGGTGCTCGATGCGGATGATCGCCTCTGGATGCTGGCTTTCCCGCTCCCAGCGGGCGCGCAAGGCTTTCTGCGTATGACATTGCAGGTAAAGCGCCAGGCTCTGATACCCCTGAATCGTCTGTAAGTCGTGTTCCTGGAACCAGTTCGGGCAGGCAGCATGCACCTGTGTCAACAGGGCGCTCGCGGCGATGCCATGGCCTTCTTCGGCCAGGATCCGGCAGCGGAGGAGCCGGCTTACGAAGTCATACGGCTGGGTTTCCGGCGGTACGGTCGCAGCGGGCAGGACGACTTTGGCGCGATCGAGCCTTCCGGCCTGGACCCAGGCGTAGGCCTGCCACAGGCGGGCACTGGCAGCCAAGGCGGCATCGGGCGCTTCGCGGACGGTGGCCAATCCGCGAGCCGCGACGGCCCACGCCTCTTTGCTGCCGTCCTCCCCTTCGTCGATTCCGAAAGTGGTCATCAGCGCAGCGAACGGGGCAAGTTCGTCGGTGATCCGCAGCAGATCCTCCGCCCGGGACGCATCGGCCCTGGCGGCGTCGCCATCCTGTCCCTCCTGCTCGGCCGATTCCGTCGCCGAGGCGAGCAGCGTGCGGGCTGTGGCGATGCGTTCGGACGCCTCGGTTCCCGCGTGATGCAACCGGGAGATTTCCGGATCGGTAGCGACATCGAGAAGGCAGGCAGTGGCTGCCGACCCGGTCGGGAAGGCTAACCAGAGGTTGGCCGCTGCCAGATGGGCCCGTGCCTTGTCGAGCGGCTCTGTGGCGGTTTCCAGGATCAGGTCGATCCGTGCGAGTTTCTGCTCAAAATGGGACGCGTCGGAGTCCGCAGGCCAGGGTCTCGGGCAGTTCGGGGTGTGTCGCACAGGTTGCACAGTCGTCTCTGCGCGCACTTCCACTACGGTCGCGAGAGGCAAGGCCAACAGAAGAGCCATGCGCACCACGGTGGGCGTTCCGATTCCACTCGTGCAGGTCATGGGCATCATGCGTTTTTCGCAGTTCCGCACGGACGACTCGATGCATTGGAATCCTACGGGATTGCCCTGGGCACGGCAAGAGGCCCAGTGGCCAGAAGCGTTCCGGGCCGGGATCGGCGATTGACGGTCTCGCCGGAGCGATCTACACTCGCATCCCTAGGGGGATCTGGTCGAATGGGTGGCTATCGCATGGGGCAGGGCTGATGACCGCACGCGCGCATACCATGTCGGCCTACCGCTACAAGCCCGTGCCCGGCAGGGTCGGTCGGTTTCTGCGCTCCAATTTTTTCGCCTGGACGATCTCTCTGGGTTTGCATGCTGCCGTCTTTGTGGTCATCTGGGCGGTTGTGCTCCGCCAGGAGATGCCGTCCCGAAGGGTCATCATCCCCGAAGCGCTCCTTGTCGCGCCTCCCGGGCCGGAGGCACCCATCGACGTTCAAGAGATCCGCGTCCAGCTCGATGCCCCGCAGCCCATTCCGGTCGAAACGCCTCCGCCGATGGCATCGGTTTCTCTCACCCTGCCCATCGCCGATTTGCCTGACGTGCCTTCGCCCGTGGATTCGCCGCCCCCCGATGTCGGTTTGCGCACCGATCGGCCGGCGGGGATCGAGCGGGATGTACGGCCGACCGTCCGTTTTTTCGGGCAGGTGGGCAATGCGTACAAGGTCGTTTATGTGGCTGACATCACCGCCTCGGCGATGATCTATATCGATCTCATCGTTGGCCAGTTGCGCGACTCGGTCGAAGCGTTGCTTCCCTCGCAGCGGTTTCATATCGTCCTTGCCCGCCCGTTGCGCGTCGACGAATTCGCGCCGCGTCGGCTCGTGCCGGCTATTCGCCGTTATAAGGATGAAGCTTTCGCTTTCCTGGCTTCGGCCGACCGGATTCCCGACCCGGGGCCGGCCGATCCGATCGAAGCGATGCGCCGGGCGTTCGCCGTGGAGCCCGAGTTGATCTATTTCCTCTCCGACGGCGACTATCGAAGAATCCAGGACGAGTTCGAACAGGAGTTGAAGCGGCTCAATGCAGACGGTCGTGTGGCCATCACGACGATCGGCTTCGAGCCGTCGCCGGGCCCGCAGGCATTTCTCGAGCGGATCGCCCGCGAGCATGGCGGGCATTTCAGAGTGGTGCGAGCAGAATGAAACGTGACCCTGGCTACCGAATGCGCGCCGTGCTGGCCATCGTTGTCGGCCTGGCTGTCACGCGACAGGCTGCATGGTCGGACGTTCTGGCGTTGGCCGGTCGACCGATCACCGTCGGCCTGACGATCACCGCCCTGGAGGATGGACGGCTCCATTACACGCTTCCCGACGGGAGCGCGGTCAGTCAGCCGATCGAGCAGATCCGCTACATCCAGATCACCGGGTGGGACCGCTTCAACGAGGCGGAGCGTGCCGGTCATGACAACAGGTTTCTGGCCGCTGCCGAGGCTTATGAAAGCGCGCTTGCGGAGTTGGCCTTTACGCGTCATTCCGATCAAGGACGTTTGCAAGGCACGCTGGACCGCAAGCTGCTCGTGCAGTGTCGCCTGGTGCAGGTGTACGATGCGATGGGGCGGTTCGACGAGGCCGTCGCGGTCTATCTCGATGTGATCGAGCGGCTGGAGGCGGCCCTGGACACCCTGCGGCCGATACGGATGCCGGCGGAAGGCTCGACCTTCCTGCCCTCGGCTGTGCGTTCCGTCCGAGAGGCCATCGACCGCCACGCGGGCACCCCGGTGGCTCAGTCGCTGGCCGACTGGCTGGTGAGTTGGCCCACACATCCGGACATATCCGACGAGAGACCCCCGGCGGCGGCAACGGCACGTGACGACAGGCGACGTGAAGACAGGCCACGGGAAGACGATGCGGTGGTGCCCGGCGAACTGGTGCAGGCACGTCTCACGCGGGCGGCCGATCGCGTCCGGGAGGGGCAGTGGGAGGATGCGCTGACGAAGCTGGCGTCCCTTCAGGATAGTTCGGCCGGTGCCTTACGCCCCGAGGTGTTCTACTGGCAGGGTCGCTGCTGGGCCGAGAAGGCGGCTGCGATGGAGGCTGCGGGAGGGGCTGGGGAATCCGTCGAAGCGGCGGCACGTGCGCGTCGGCGTGCAGGGTTGGCCTTCATGCGGGTCATCATCCATTACCCCTACCATCCGCGGGCAGCCGAATCGCTGTGGCGGGCGGGCGAGCTTTGCATATCGGACGGGCGGGCGGACCTGGCAGCCGGGTTGTGGTCCGAACTGATCCGCGCCTATCCCTCAGCCGAGCCCTGGCGGCAGAAGGCAGCCGAACAACTCGAAGCACTCGGCACGACCGATTTGGCAGCGCGATCTGCCGCTGGGTAGCGATGGAGTTTGCCATAGTGCCCCGCTACAGGGTAGAGTTTTAACAGGGTGGTACGGGCGTCTCGCCCGTCGGGGTCCAACCGCACTGGCGGACAAGCCGCCAGTGGCACCCATGCGAGGACCCGGGGGCTACAGGCCGAGGGTGTGTTCTGCTTGCAGCCCCCTGTGGGACCGTTTAACCTCCGCTTGATCATGTAACCCGTACAGCCGGGGGGCGAGGTGGCCCTGCCGGCCGGCAACGACCATTCGCATAAGGGGAACGGGATGATGACATCCTGGATGGGCCGGGTTTTCTGCGTCGGTAGCTTGCTCGCGGTCGTCGGATTATCTTCCTGCACCGAGCCGGAGGGCGGCAAGGGCATCACCCGCGACACAAAGGATCATTCCAAGATGAACGTGGAAAGGCAGCACTTCGGTACGATGCCGGACGGTCGGGACGTCTGGCTCTATCAGCTCACGAACGCCAATGGTCTGCGGGCCGACATCACGACCTACGGCGGGGCCGTCGTGCGCCTCTTCGTGCCCGACCGGCAGGGCCGACTCGACGACGTCGTCCTGGGCTTCGATAACCTGCCCGACTACATCGAGAAATCGCCCTATTTCGGCTGTATCACGGGCCGTTACGCCAACCGGATCGCCAAGGGGCGCTTCACGCTCGACGGGACCGAGTACACCCTGGCCACCAACAACATGGGTAACCACCTGCACGGCGGCGAGAAGGGTTTCGACAAGGTGCTCTGGGAGCC
>PWPN01000214.1 GCA_003557125.1 Phycisphaerae bacterium
AGCGGGGGGCACCTGCATGGGTGCCACTGGCTAGTCCGCCAGTGCAGTGCTTCCCCCCCTTGCCAAGGGGGGGTAAGGGGGGGTGCCCGTTCGCGTCTTGCGCACCGATGGAAGAACCCCCCTTGATCCCCCCTTCATAAGGGGGGAAAGATCGCTTGCCAATGATCATCCGTGCCGCGACTGTGATGGAGTCGGTATTCCAGAAGGTTTACGTCAGGCTTGGGGACGAGACCGGTGGAATCAGCGTTTCGATTGCGGGTTGTAGGTGGATGGTCATGAGTACTGAAACACGCGTCAGGTCAGGCGTTAGGAGCGGTGTCTTTTTGTGCCTTGGATAGTTTGGGAGCGACGGCTCGATACAGCCCGTAGGCTACGGCAATCGGAACCACAACCCCAAGTGCTCCCCAAGGCTCTTCGGGAACGTGAGTGTATCCTTCCTTGATCGGTGAATACTCCTCGAAGACCTTCGATAGCAGGTGCCAAAGCTGCCATGCCATCAGTATCAAGACACCGCGGCTAAGCAACGACCGCAATGAGCGATTTTCTTGAGTGAAATAGCGAAGCAGCAATCGAACCGTAAGAAGGTATGCGAAAATAGCGACCAAGCTCGCGACGAAGAGAAATACAGATCGCTGCAATCCCTCAGGGAGAAGTCCTGGTAAGGCTGCTGACATCCGTGTAGAAAGGAATAAGGCGAATAATACGGCAAATACCCCGATGACCCACTTCAGCGAGGACTCGCTCATTTCGAGGAAGAGGCGAACACCAAAGACAATCGCGAGTGCCCCTGGGCTAACCATCAGGGGAAAGATCGTTAGCAAGAACACGATATCCCAAGTTTCGAATCCGCAAGACCATATCCAGCTGATTTGCGAAACGATCAGGGGCAAAGTCCACCAAATCCCAAGAAGCGCCGATACTCCGCCGATTAATCTTCTCGTGTGTTCGGGTTTCATATCATGGCACAACTTGTTTTTTCTACAGAACCCTTTTTCCAGGCCGCACAAAACGAGAATAATGTCATTTCCAGCAGTAGACAAGGGTGTCTCAAGCGATAAAACTGAAAATACAGCTTGACAGGCCATGTGGCCTGCCCCCGATTTATGTACCAGTTGTTATGAGAGTCTGACCTTGTTGAACCCGGCTTGCGAACTCTTCCCCCGGTGCTTTCCGGGGGGGCTTTGAAGCCGGGGGGGACGAGAGAATGTCGAGCGGGGGGGCGCAGGTGACTGCAGGAGAGTTAACCGTTGGGGTATCAAAGGTTACGGCCAGCGGGGGCGTCCAGCCCGGCTCTACTGTTCTTCTGTCCGTCTCCTGTCCGCTATTCTCCTGCGACATGAAAAAAGGCCCGCACAACGCGAGCCTTTTCACTGGAGGCGAAGGGATTCGAACCCTCGACCTTCGCATTGCGAACGCGACGCTCTCCCAACTGAGCTACGCCCCCTACAAGCATGCCAGTTTAGTGCGAGTCCGCCCGGTTGGCAAGATGGGACGACAGCCGCCACATAGGCGAGAAGCGCGACAGCTGCCAGATTGGCTGGAGCGGCGGAAAGCCAGCCCGGTCGGCGAGATGGGACGCCGGTAGTTGCAGGCCAGCAGGGATCCATGACAGGTCGGCGACTCTTCGTAGGCGGTGTGGATATCCCCCGACAGGGTGGTACGGGCATCTTGCCCGTTGGAGAGACCTGTCCCTTCCCAGGGTGGTACGGGCATCTTGCCCGTTGAGCGATGTTTCCCTGACGGGCGGGACGCCCGTACCACCCTGATACCCGTACCACCCTGATACCCGTACCACCCCCCGGACCCCGTAGCTGCCATCGAGCCCCGCCGAAGCCCGGCGTTTACCACTCGTCGTGGTCTTGGCCGCAGGTGCAGGTGCTCAAAAGCTCCCTGGGGATATGGAAGTCGTTGGGGTCGTCCATGAGGCGGGCCATTTGCGCCTCGAACACTTTGCCAGCCGTGGGGCCGACAAGCTGCCCGCCGAGCGTCCAGGCCAACAGGGCAGGGCTGTCCTGGAAACCGACCGGCAGGACGGTTTCGTGCAGTTGGGCCGAACGGAACCACTGGTTGACCATCATCTGCCGGGCGCTGGCGGTGGTATCCATGATGTCGTGGACGTCCCGCGTATGCCGCAGCCCCAGCAGGTGGCCCGCTTCGTGGCTGGCGACGTTGGCCAGCGTCTGGGCGATCTGTTGCGCCGAAGGCCGAAACACTGAGAACAGCGCGAACGAGTCGGTGAAAACGATCGCTTCCTGTTGCGGATTGCTGTTGTAGGGGTCGATGTTTTCAGCCAGGCCCAGCAGCCGTTCGTCGTACAGGCCGAAGTGGACCGTATGACGAGGGCCTTGGGGGATGGCTGGGTCACCCGAACGGTACACCGCGAGCCCCAGGCCTCGGAAATCTTCGCGGACCATCGCCACGATATGCTCGGCCACGATCTGCGTCTGGCCGGCCAATCGCTCGTCGATCAGGGACACGTCGAAGGGCGGAATAGCCACGCTCGTCCGATAGCCGATGCGGACATCGTCAGCCCCGTCGAAGTTGAGCACGAGCACCTGCGAGCGGTACAGGGGTCGGCCGGCCACGGGCTCGAGCGAAAACCGCACGGTATAGGGGATCTCCCAGCTCATTGGAAACAGGCTGGTGACGACGACGAAAAAGTGATCGGTGGGCTCGCGGAGGATGAGGTCGATTTCCGGCGGGCTGTTGAGTCGGCTCATTGGGTCGAGGTAGGCCAACAATCGCTGTCGGGCATCGAGCAGTGCGACCACCACGCCGCTGCCCGTAATCGTCTCGACGGTGACGTGCACGCGATCTTCCGCCTGGCCGCCCGGTAATCGGAAAATGTCGATATCCGCAGCCGATCCCGTCCCTGCCAGGGTGCCGACGAGGTCCACATCGCCGGACGCTGCGACGACGTCCGCGTCCTCGAAGGTATCGTTGGGCTCGGTCTCGGTATAGATGCCGTCCGAGGGCGGGCGAGGCGGACGGCTCGGCAAGACCTCCGTCGGCCAGGAGGGCGCCGACGC
The DNA here is from genome assembly GCA_003557125.1 of Phycisphaerae bacterium. Classification (GTDB taxonomy): domain Bacteria; phylum Planctomycetota; class Phycisphaerae; order UBA1845; family PWPN01; genus PWPN01. The sequence continues at coordinate 3,030 of PWPN01000214.1, forward strand.
CGGCGCGGGCACGATGAGACCGAGAAAATCGCAGCCGACGCTCGTTGCCAGAAGCAGGAGCGTCATGCCGACCGATACGTACGCCAATGAACTGGCCCGGGCGCCCGTCGCACGTGGAAGCACTGCGTGTCCCCTTTCAACTTCGATCCACAAAAAACTGCCGGGCGGCGAGGAAGCTGTGTCGCAGGGAAACGTACGATTCAAAAATCGGCGCGGGCAAATGAAATGGGCATTTTCGGCGAAAAAGGTAAGATGGCGCGATTGTAGGGATTACCGATTATCGGCCTTCACCTGTGGTGGTGGGCGTCAAGGGGAGTGGATCATGCGCGAAGTCCATGAATGGCGTACGTTGTTTCCGATTACGGAGAAGTACAATTTTCAGAACCATGCCGCTGTCGCACCGTTGAGCCGATCGGCTGCCGACGCGATGCACGCGTACGTGCGTTCCGCTGCCGACACGGCGGGGCTCGGCCAGGGTTTCTACGAGAAGGCAGAGAAGGTGCGACGCGACACCGCTGTCCTGCTCAATGCCGACCCCCGCGAGATCACGTTCACCAAGAACACGACCGAAGGGCTCGGCTGGGTCGCTGCGGGCCTGGATTGGAACGAGGGGGACAACGTCGTCTCGACGGCTGTGGAGTTCCCAGCCAACGTCTATCCCTGGATGGGGCTGCGGGCGCGGGGCGTCGAGCTGCGGCAGGTCGCAGAGCAGGGGGGGCGGATTCCGCTCGAAGGGTTGGCCGACGCCATCGACGCGCGGACGCGACTCGTAGCCGTGTCGGCCGTCCAGTATGCCAGCGGGTTCCGCATGGACCTGGTCGGACTCAGTCGACTCTGCCGCGAACGGGGTGCACTGCTTTGCGTCGACGCGATCCAGGTGCTGGGCATGCTGCCGGTCGACGTGCAGGCGATGGGCATCGACTTCCTGTCGGCCGACGGGCACAAATGGCTCTGCGGGCCGGAGGGCTGCGGCCTGTTCTACTGCCGGCGCGAC
>PWPN01000347.1 GCA_003557125.1 Phycisphaerae bacterium
CGCTGACGGCGAATGCTCGCCAGATCGCTGGGCTCCGTGAAGGGATAGCCCTTGCGGCGAGGCAGCTTCTGGGCGGCGTCGAGCAGCGCTTCGGTCCGCTGACGGTTCCGCGGTTTCGCGAGCTGTGCATCACTGAGCTTCAAAAGTGTCCGGAACGTGGCCTTCAGCGAGAAGGCATCGCGCCCTTCCTCGTCGAGTTGCTGCTGCTCGGTTTGCAGGTCCTTGCGCGTGATCCACAGTCCGTCGGGAGGAACGCTGTCAGGCATGGTTGCTCCGTTGGCAAAATGACAAAGGGTTTGCGTCAGGGATCGGCCGGCGATGGGGCGATGAGCAGCTCGCGAAGCCCGGCCATCAGAACGCCTTCGACAGTCGGAGCGACGCGCGAGGCTGTGATCTCGTAGCCGCCTTGCGCGTAAGCGTCGGCTGTCCCGATGTACCCGGGGCCGTAATCCCCGTAGGCAGCCACGCAGACGAACCGTTCGGGCGCCAGGCGCTGAGCTGCCAACTGGTACTCGACGAAGGATTCGCCGGGTAGTGCGAGAATACGGGCCGGTCCCAACTCGAGACAGGTCAGGTCGATCGTCTCGCCCCGCTCGCAACGCTGGATCCATGTCAGTGCACGGGCAGCGCGCACACGACCGGCGTGGCCTGCTCCGGGATCGGCCAGCGTCTTCTCGAATGGTTGTGACGTCCAGTCTTCACGTAAAGGCAGGCGGACAGGCTGGACCTTCCAGTCCACGTTGTCGGATGTCAGCGGGAATTTTTCGGTCGCATCCCACGCGCGTCGCATAGCCACAGCCAACCGCTCCGCCAGTTCGAGGCGACGATGGATCGCGCCGTCGTTGTACTTGCCGGCTGCGACGTTGCCGGCCGCTCCCGTGAAATAGATCTGTGCGACGGCCGGCAGGGTAAGCTCACGGATCGCGCGGGCCAGGCCCACGAAGTCGGCGCTGACCGCCCCTCGACGGTAAGCCGACTGCGGATGGCACGCGTAGAACATGAGCGATGCGATCGGCTCGGACTCGTCCCACAGACTGACGATCCGCAAGACGGGGTCGATGAGCCCCTCCGGCGCAGCCACGATGTCAGGGTCTTTGGCGGCGCTGGCGCGGAAGTGCTGGACGCGCCCGTCCGGCCCGAGGATTCGGCGATTCGAGGCGATGCGTTCGACCTCGGCTTGCCCGATGCCGACGTGCGTGATGGGCCTTGCGTTCGCGCGCGCCTCGCGCACTGCAGCAGCGACCCGCCCGATGGCCTCGCGTGCGAAATCGACGTCGAACATCGTGCCGGGATGCCCGTGAGCCGCCAGCAGTTCTTCAGCCGAGAAATCGCAGCCCGGCGTGTCGTGCTGATGGACGGCATGAACAGCCACGCGGTCCGCCCGCGTCCCGGCTGCCTCGGCCAGGGCTTCCCGCCAAGCCTGGTAGCCTCCGTTGCCGATCCCGATCCAATCCACCGCGCACAGAACGACCGGGCCGTCGTCCATCACCAGCACGATCCCACGGGCTGTGAGGGGATCGACGACCCGCACATTCGGCGGATAGTTTCCGTGACCGAGCGGCGCACCCGCCGGCGGCGAAACGTCCACCTGGAACGTACCGATCGAAACACTCGCAGCCGGTGCCGGCGTATCGACTGCCAGCACGGGCAGCAAGATCAGGCCGAGGGCACGCATTCGTCGGAATCGCATGGAACACACTCACTTCCGTTCGAGATGAGGCGATTGTAGAACTTCAGGCACGGATCGCAACAAAAATATGCGCTCGTCGTAGCCCGTCGCTTTTGTCGGCGTGACGTTGATGTTGCGGTGCCATCACGGTGTGACCGGCACACGCGCGCCGATGTCCGCACCGTCCAGGCCGAGTCCGTCCAGCGGGTTGGACCCATCCGCTCCGACCGGGACGAACATCTCGAGCGTGGGGATGAGAGTTCCTTCTCGTACGTCCACTCGAAACAGGCCGAGCGCATGATTTTCTCTGAGTCTCTGTCCATCCCAGACGACGTAATCGGTCGGGGGCCAGTTCGCATTGATGGCATGGGCATCTTTCGGGAGCATCACGTCGTTCCGGGTCGGTTCAATGCTGTCATGATCCCGGGTGGCGTCTCCTTCGACGCGGACCGCAGCCAATCCTCCGCCCGCAGCCTGGCTTTCCTCCAAAGTCACTCCATAACCGATGTAACGGGGTTCGTGGTCACCGGCGAAAAAGTAGGCGTTGGCATTCGAGTGATCGAATGGTCGGCCGGTCACCATGGGAGCCCCCCCGGTAATTTTCGAGGCCGACTGGCCCATGAACAGGTTGTTCGTAATCGAAACGTCCCAGGGACTGTCTCGTTTATCGATGCCGAACGTGCTGATGGTAGAGGCGTACCAGGTATTCCGGTCGATATGGATGTCGCCTGTGATACGCTTGCTCACCACTGCATAGGGATGACAGAAGAATACATTATTGACGATGTCCAGATTCCCGGCATGCCGTAATACGATGGCCGAGCCGTAACTGCCTACGCCCGAAAAGACGCTGTTTCGAATGGCGATGTCTTGAGATTCGATCAAAAGGCACTGTCCGACCAGACTGCCCGCTCGGTAGGCGGCTTTGTCGGCGGAACGTGTGAAGATGAGGCCATCGATTTCGACGTGTCGCATCCATATGAGCTGCACGCCGCTGGGGCGTGTGTAGCCGCTTCCGTCCAGACAGACACCACCGATGTTCTGCGCCTTCAGCCGGATGGGGTGGCTGGCCGTGCCCGTGACAGCCGGGGTGAACGCTTCGCGATAGACGCCATCCAGACAGACTACGGTGTCGCCGGCTCGAACGAGGTCGCTGGCCACGGTCAGATTGGTAGGCGACTCGGGCGTGCCGACACCGGCCCCATCCGGTGCGACGTAGTATATTCGGCCTGGACCGGGATCAAAGGCGAGTGGCGTCGTAAACGTGCCGTGACTGAGGATCAGATCCTCTGAGGGCCAGAATTTGGGCGGATCGTAGGTGCCGGTTTGAATCTCGTAAATGGTTGCCCTTCGCGGGCGGCTGGGAATGACGATTTCGTAGGTATAGGTCGCGCCCGGCTCCAGGTCGTGCAGGGTGACGCGGTGATACAGATCGCCATGGGAAAACGTTTCGTAGACCGAAGCGTCGCCTTGGCGTTTCCATCGGATCGTGCTGAGGATGGGGTAGCTATCCCACCAGGCGCTGGTTCGACGCCATGTGGCGCTCGAAGTGTAGGGTGTCCACCAGGTCAAACTCGCCGATGTGTCGGTGAGCTGCCGGAGGCCCGGGGCGCCGGGATAGTCCTCATCGTCGGTCAGAATAACATGGTCTGGAGGAACGGACCAGACCTCTCCCGAACCGACGGGAGCTGCTTGCCCGCTCGCGCTCACGCAGGGGGAGTCGGGCCGGATGGCATCGGGGGGCGCGCCGGCATCGACGGAAAACAAAGGATCCTCGGCGATGCTGTAACGGTTCGGCGCGATATGCTCCGATAGCGCTGAGATTGTGGCAACGTCGGTCGGCGTTTCGTTCACGGGAACTCTGGCCAGTGCGAGGCCGCGGGTCACGTAGTTGTTGTATTCGGCGAACAGTGCAGTCGGATCCGCGAGCATGCCGACATCCAGGGCCGGGCCGTCGGTCGCTTGAAGTATCGAATTCGTCACCGAAACGTTCCTGGCGTTGCCCGAGATTGACAGCGCCGCCCCGGAACCCTCCTGGATCACCGTGACCCGATCCAGCCGGATGCGGGCGCTTCCCGCGACGGAAACGGTCGGCTCATCGGAAATGCTGCGGACCAGGCATCGACGGAGTTCGATATCGGCGACAGTGGCATCGAGTTGTACCGGGCCTTCCATGTGCAGGTTCTCGAAATGTACGTGCCGTGCGCAGGCCAAATGCAAGCCCGCAAGGACTGGTTTTGCGCCGTTCCCGCGACCTCGGATGAGGATGGGACTGTGTTGCGTACCCGCTTTTGTGATTGACGGCGGGTCATAGGTGCCCGGTAGCAGATAAACGGTGTCGCCCGC
>PWPN01000146.1 GCA_003557125.1 Phycisphaerae bacterium
CATCCGCCTCCCGCAACATCCCCTTCTCGGACGGCCCCAGTTCCGCGCACCCGACCGCCGGCACTATCAGCCACAACAGCGCGATCCACCGGCCCGGCCCGTACGCCCCTCGAAGAATATGTTTTGTCACTTGCCGCACCTCATGCATGAGACCGGACGAACCTTGCGTGAGACCCCTGTCTTGCCTCCGAGCCATTGGACGGCCTGCAGAGCTGCGATTAGCATGATGTCTGAGAGGCATTTTGTCGAGTCGTTGCCGACGTCCATTTTGTAGTGGGCCGACGGGAAGTTTTCCAGTAGCACGCGCGAAGTGCGACCCGGGCGTCAGCAACCGGTAAGAATTTACGCAGCCGGTGAGACGGATCTTATCCTGGACGGCCTTGTTTTCTGGACTGTCTTGGCCGCGGCATGATCCGGAGTGTCACGCGAACCGGCTGTTCTCTCGTTGTGGGAATACTTCGAATGATCATCGGTCGATTTCTCGAAATCGTACGGAAACACAGCACGAAGATCGCCGCCCAGGACCCTTTCCGGCAGGTGACCTACAAGAAGTTGGCGCTGGCAGCGCAGGCGCTGCGGAGGCTCATTCTTGCCGAGACCCGTTGCGAACGGGTGGGGGTCGTGTTGCCCGCGTCCGTAGGAGGCCTGGCGACGACGCTGGGCGCCCTGTGGGCCGGCAAGACGGTCGTCCCCCTCAATTTCCTGCTGCCGCCCGAAGAACTGAAGCGCATCGTCGCAGACGCATCCATCGATTGCATTCTCGCGACCCAGCACTTCGAACAACAGCTCGAGCCGTTGCCCGTGCGGACGATCTACCTCGAACGCGTCAAACTCAAACGACGCTGTCTCTTCGAGATGTTCCATCGGCAGCCCGCGCCGCCCGAGGTCCGGGACGATGATCTCGCTGCCATCGTGTACACGTCGGGCTCGACGGGCGAACCGCGCGGCGTCTGCCTGTCCCACCGCAACCTGCTGTCCAATGTCGACGCTGCCATCGCACACCTCGGCATCACCGTCGATCATCACCTGCTCGGCATGCTGCCGCCGTTCCACGTCTTCGGTTTGACGACGAGCATCATTCTGCCGGTGATGCTCGGGACGACGATCACGTACATCCCGCGTTTCTCGCCCCAGCAGGTCCACGAGGCGATCCGCGGCTCGGACATCTCCGTGATGATGGCGATCCCCAGCATGTACGCCGCCCTGGCCCGCTTGAAGAAAATCGACCCGTCGGATTTCGCCGACATCGAGTTGGCGGTCAGCGGGGGCGAGCCGCTTCCTTCGCAGGTCTACCACGAAATGCTCCAACGTACGGGCGTCCGGCTCCTGGAAGGGTACGGCATGACCGAAACGTCACCCGTCATCGCGTGCAATCAGCCGCGCGCCAACAAGTTCGGTACGGTCGGCCGACCGCTTCCCGGCGTCGAGGTGCGCGTGTGCGATGCGGAAGGCCACACGCTCGCAACCGGCCAGGAGGGCGAGCTTCAGGTCCGCGGCACCCTCGTCATGCAGGGGTACTACCACCGGCCCGAGCAGACGGCCGCCATCCTGAGCGAGGACGGCTGGCTGCGCACGGGCGACATCGTGCGCATCGACGAGGAGGGCTACATCGCCATCACCGGCCGGGCCAAGGACCTCATCATCGTCGGAGGTGAAAACGTCTACCCGCGCGAGGTCGAACGCGTTCTCGAAGAGCACCCGGCCGTTCAGGAGGTGGCCGTCTTCGGCCGACCCGATCCCAGCCGTGGCGAGGTCATCGTCGCCTGTGTCACATGCAAGGAGGGCGCTTCGTGCTCTTCGGAGGATTTGCGCTCCTTCTGCCGTCAGCGTCTTGCCGGCTACAAGACGCCCCGGCAGGTGCACATCCTCAGTGAGCTGCCCCGCGGGCCGACGGGCAAAGTCTTGAAAAACAAGCTGAAAACCGAGGTGGGGGCGTAAAAGCGCCCTGCGCTTATGGCTGTCCATGAAGCGGCGCCCTAGGACGCGACCACCCGAACGCGACGAGGCTGCTTATAATTTCTAAGGATGAACAAGGATGTTCGTGGCCGTATCGATTTGATGTACGGTGGGGCGTGGCCCACGGCCGCGTGAATGCCCCGGGAGGTAAGGATGATGGAGCTGGTCAATCAATTCTCCGTGTTTCTAGTCAACAAGCCCGGCGTCCTCGCACAGGTGACGCGCCACATTGCCCAGGAAAAGCTCAACATCATTGCCATGACGATGAGCGATTCGAGCGAGCACGGCGTACTCCGGCTGGTGACCACGGATGGCACGCGCATTCGCAAGGCGATGGCGTCGTTGAACCTGCCCGTCACCGAAACGGAAGTCCTGCTCATTACCCTGCCGAATCGTCCCGGCGCCCTTGCCGAGGTCTGCCAGAAGCTGGCCGACGCGCACATCAACATCAGCTATGCCTACTGCACGACCGGTGCCCGAGGTGGAAAAACCACGGGCGTTTTCAAAGTGGCCGACGTCAAAAAAGCGATGCGGATACTCAAGGACAAACTGCCCAAGACGCGCGACGATAAGAAGCGGATCCGCCACCATGTCGCGACGCGCTGATCGCCGGAGGATCCGGCAGCGGCAACAGTACGTCCGAACGGTCAACAGAACGACCGAACGCGTGAAAACCTGCGCTCAGTCCCGGTGGCGGCCCATCTGCATCATGCCCTCGAGCGTTCTTCGAATATTTCCGGCGATCTGGGTGCGTATGACCGGCTCGCCGAGAGAGCCTTCCACGCGCACTTCCACGAGCTCGCGCGCGACCCCCTCGACGAATTCGCTGAACACCTGGAATCGCGGCAGCCGCACGGGTGAACCGACCAGCAGCGCCAGGTCGAGGGTCCGGGTGGGTGTGTGCGCCCGGCCGGCACCCACCATCGACAGGCCGCGCCCCCGCAGGTCGATCTCATCGAAAATGAGCTCGTCGCCGTGGATCGTGTAGCGGATCAGCGCGTCGTGGAAAGCGGTATCGTCGAGCGAATCGCCGATGACGCGCATCATGGACAGAAGCAAGGGGACGCGAAGCATCTGCGCCTGGTAGATCGAGACGCTTCCGCCGCCGCGGCGGCTGGGCTTGTCCCCGAATCGGCCGACCAGATCGAGGTGACCCGTGGCACGCCCCTCGACGGAGACGGAAGGTTGGTCCGCATCGGTTTGCGTATCGAAAAAAGCATTCAGCGACAGGTCGTAGGCCGACAGCGAGACACCGTAGGTCGACCCGCGCGGATCCGCGTCGATTTCGAGTCGGCCGGCCACCTTGCCCTCGCAGAAACGACCGAAAAACTCGTCGATGACAAAGCGCGTCGAGTCGGCCGGTCGTGCGAACGTCGCCCGTGCGTCGGTCACGGTACGATCCGCCACAACGACGTTGGCCAGCTCGAACCGTCCCTCGCTTGCCCATTGCCCGTCCATGGCCACGCGACCCTCGATCGCGCCGTCGATGTTCGACACCTTCGTCCCGAGTTCAAGCGACGCGTCTTTGAGATCGAGCCGACCCTGAATCGACCAGCGGGGCGGCTGCCTCGGAACGGCTGTCACCTGAAGCGACTCGAGCGAAAGATCGAAACGACCGGTCGGTTGCAGATCGTTGTAGAGCCGTCGCAACCGCCAGGGGAGCGCTGCGCGGAGCGTTTCGGAAAAGGTCATGTCATGCGCTTCCACGGCCAGGCTCGTTTCGGTGAATTCGTCTCCGAGCACGACTCGGCCGTCGAGCTGGAAAGTGCCTTCCCCCGCAAAGCCGGCGAGCTTTTCGAACGACACCGCGTCGCGCGTCACCTCGATTCGGCCCGTCAACGCTTCGGCAGGCAACGGGAACGCTTCGTAACAGGCATGCGCTTCGAGCGGTTCGATGACGATCGCGTAGGGGATGGCTGTACCCTCGGCCGACGGCGTGTCCGGTGCGGGTGCGGTCGCGGTGACAGCTTCCAGACCGTACCGCACATCGACAGCCACCGCACCGGAAGGCGAAAAGGCCTCCCAGACCGAATCGGCCGCGTCCGGCAGCACCGCGCGGAGCCGATCGTTCAGCTCCAGGCGAGGGCTCTGCATGTGCAGCGACAGTTCCGCACGGGCATCGTCCAGCGGAATGACGCCTTCGAGGCGTACCTGCGATTCGTGAAAAAGGCCATCGAAATTCGAAAGAATCAGCCGGTGCGGCTCGATCCGCAACAGAGCCCGCCCGTCCGTGAGCATCTCGTCCGTACCGGGGAGCCTGACCGATCCGTCGGTGACCTCGGCCGTGAGATCGCAGACGAGCGGTTGACCCGGTGACGGCGAAAACAGTCGGCCGTGGATGTCCGCACGCCCCTCGGGCGAGAGCGTTTCGAAAAGCCGTCGGCCGCTTTCCGGCAAGGCGCTGCCGAGTGCCTTGTCGAGAACGACGTTCGTCGCCTTCAGGTGAAGGTCCATGCGCGCATCGTCTTCCAGAAGCGACTCAGCCGATCCGTCGACGACCACCTCGCTCGGCCCGTGTCGTGCGCGGAGGTTGCGGGCGACCATGCGGCTCCCGTTTATCTCCAGTCGGCCGCTGAGGTTGCTGAGCGCATAAGGGAACCACGTCATATCGAGCGTGCCGTCGCGAAAGTCGATCGCGACCTCGGTTTCCCAAGGCTCGGCCGGCTCGGTGAGCGGGACCGGAGGCCGTGCCATGACGACGTGCACTTCGGCCCGCACATCGGCGTTGAATTTTCGGATCGCCTCGGCTTTTTCGGGAGCCAGGCACTCCAGCAGCGGCTCGTCGACCGCGATGTTCCGACCGACGATCTCCAGTCGGCCTCCCTTGTCCATACGGCCGCCGAGCAGGCCGTTGATCGGGACTTCATTATCGTACTGACGGCCCGCGACATCCTTCAGTTCGACCAGCCCGTCGGGCCGGAAATGGACTGCACCAGTCATATCCGACAACCGGTAGGGGAACCGGAAGTACCGCGCGCTCGCTCCGCGGAACGTCAGCAACCCCTCGGCGAATTGCACGCCGGCATTCGGACCGGGTTCGCGTGTCAGGTGGATCATCATGTCGATCGGCCCGTGCCCGTCGAAATCTTCGACCGAAACCTGCAACGCCGGTATGGCATGGACGAATCGGCGTTCAGCCTCGGTCGGGGCGTCTTCGTCGCGTGGGAGCGGCAGGCCGACCAGCGTGCCGGTCAGATCGAACCCGAGCCCGGCCAACCGTTCGGCAAGCGTGCCATCTTCCGGCAGCGTGAGCGTGCCCTCGATTGCGACGGTCGTCTCGCGAAGTCGGCCTTTCAGCTCGACCTGCGCGCCCGAAGCGTCGAGCCGGACGGTGCCCACGACATCGTTCAACATGAGATAGCGCGTGTCAGGCGGAGCCGCGCGGTCCTCGTCGCAAACGGGAACCGCCAGTGTCAGACCGCGCAGGCCGACCTCGGCCGACCACGCTCTCGCCGAGTCGTACGCGAATCGTTCGAGACGCACGACCCCGTCCGCTGCGAGCATGTTCAGCATGTCGGCTGCGTGCGGCGGCAAAGCCGGCTTCAGGTCACGAATCGCCAGGGCGGGGAGACTGCCCGTCACCGAGCCCCGCTCGAGGTCCAGCCGAATGTCGCTCCTTTCCGGAGGCAGCTCAGCCGCATCGCGCTCACTCGACGATCGCGTCAGTGCGATGCGGTAACCGTTCGGTTGCGCCGTATCAGGTCGCGCATGCACCCACAGCCGCTGTTCGGTTCCCACCGTTCGCCCGTCTTGCTCGATGCGTGTCTGACGGACGCGCAGATCGCGAAGCCGGACCTCGGGCAAGCGGCCCGCCTTCGGCCCTTCCTCACGTTCGTTAAGGTCGGCGAACATTTCCTGAAAATTCCAACGTCCGTCGGACGCGCGGTAGAGCAGGTCAAGCTCGGCGTCGACAATGACCGTTTCGGGCACCGCCAGCTCGCCCGACAACATGCTCAACGGGCACAATCGCAGAAAGATCGTGTCCGCTCGGACGAGGGTGCGCGCCTCGAAACAGTTGTTGTGCGGGTCGAAGTGCGCGTCAGCGGGCAGCGCGATAGCGACGTCGAGCAGATGAAGCCCCTCGAAAAGGTTGAACCGCACGCCCCCGACGTGCGCTTCGCCGCCCGTCCGGGATTCGATCCACAGCTGCGCCAATTCGCGCAAACGGGTTTCGTCGGTCACGTGACGGTAGACCACCACACCCGTGCCCAGCCCGATGAGCAGGCCCAGCCCGATGAGCTTCCTGCCGAATCGCCAAAGCCAGGGGCGGTTCGACGTTCTCGACGGAGATGGTTTCGAAAGAAAACCCAATCTTCGATCCCCGGTTCGGCACATGCATGCTCCCCTTGCGGGATCAGCCTGTGCCTGGGTTTTTATCGACGCGATACGCGTTGTGTTCTGAGGGAAGACTTCACGACCCGAACTTCACGACCCGAACGACCCGAACTGAGGTCCGCTTCGCATCCTACGTTTTCAACTCGAACGATCCATCGTCCCGTACGATACTGCGTCCTTACCTTTTGGCATTTTCCTCGGCGGATGTTCTTATTGTGGGCCCGATACCCCGTCTCCACAACAGGTGAACGCAACCCGCGGCCGAAAGCACGACGATCAGCGGCAGCACCGGCACCCGGTACCGCACGCTGCCCACGAAGATCATGTGCAGGGCCGTCACAGCCGCGACCGGGCAGAGCAGCACGAACCAGGCGTGCACCGCCCGGCGATGGGCCCACCCGCCGACAAGCGCCGTCGCCAGAACGCCCCCCATGAAAATCGCGCTGATCCATGCGGTCGCGCCCCCGCGGTATTCTTCGACATTCGGCGTCAGCGACCAGGTACGCATGAACTTGCGCCGCGCCAGTCGGGCGACCCGCACGGGGTCCTGTCGGGCGTCCTCGAGGGCACGGGCCCGGAACCATGCGTCCCACTCGGTTTCGCTCAAGCCCTGGACCGCGTCCATCGTCTTGGTGTGCGCCAGGTCGCTCGTTCCGTCCGCTTCGGCATGCAGGCCGTCGTACAGCGAGATGCCGCCGCGCGTCGTCAGCCAGCGCCATTGCCCGATCGTCTGGCGATTCCGCATGGCCCACGGAAAGAGCCCGGCCACGACCACAGCCACGATGACGCAGGCCAGAACCGCGCGACGCAACGAGTGCCCGCGTCCCACGACGACCGCCAGCACAGCCGCCCCGGCCACCGCGATAGCCGCAGGTCGAAGCAGCATACCGACAAGCAGCAGCGCGCCTGCGCCGAGTGCATCGCGCCGGTGCCCCCCGTCCTCGCAGCGGGCCGCCCCTGCGACAAACCACCACGCTGCCAGTACTACGACGGCAAAGAGCGCCTCGGTCAGAAAAAGCCCGCTGAAAAAAATCAGGAACGGATCGAACGCGACGATTACGCCCGCGATGCAGGCCATCCCGAGCACGCGACGCTCACCCAGAGTATCACCCGGAAGCGGTGGGGCGGTCACGCGATCCGGCAGATTCTCCACCCAGCGTCCCCATCGCAACGCCACCGCAGCCGCCAGGGGCGCCGCCAGGGCAGCAAGAGCCGCCTGTGCGAGTCGACCTGCCAGGTAGGGGCGTTCGCCAGTGGCCCACAAGGCCAGAAACGCCGGGTAAGCCGGCATGTACGTCGCGCGGAACCCGAACTCGTCGACGAGCCCCACGCCGCCCGCAAGCGACCGGGCGACCTGCCAGTACGCCTCCTCGTCAGGAAAGGCCAACTCCGCCGACCGTTGCGGATCGCCGTAGCGGGCTGCTACCCACCCTACGCGCAGACCCGCCGCCACCACGTAAAGTGCCAGCAGCACCGCTGCATATCGCAATGATCGCCCTTTCAACGTGATGCGGACGTCTCCTTGCTCTCGTTGGCAGAATCCGCTTTTTCCGCACTCGGCCCGACGCGGATATGCAGGATATTTCGCGTCGCCTCGGTCAACCGGACACGGTGCGCGATCCGCTGCCCCACGACCCAGATGGGGCCGAGCCGATCGCACAGAAGCACGATGGCATTTCGACGGTCGGCCGAGACCTTCGCGTCGATCAGAAAATCCGAGAGTTTTTTCGTGTCGCCGCCCATCCCCAAAGGGTCGAACCGGTCGCCCGGAAGAGGGGAACGCGCGACAAGGGGCCCGCGGACCGCGTCGGCGTCGATGCATTCGGCGAGCGGGCAGCCCCGGACCCGTTCCCGCAGGTCGGCCCACCCGCAATCGATCGGTGCATCCGGCGGGAGCGACGTTCTGGGTTGGCGACTTTCGTTTTCACGGGTGCCACGGGCGGCTTGTCCGCCCGTGTGAGACGGACCTGCCGAAAGCAGCGCGGGCCGTTCGAGCGCGATCTCCAGGCCGACCGGCTCCAGCCGTGTGATCCCTTCGGGGGCGACCGGGATCGCGAAGGGCGCATGGGAAGCCTTGTCGTTGGATGACACAGATCGCTCGAAGACGAGCCGATCGTAACAGGCCCTGGCCAGGAACCCGCCCGGAAGGGGGGCGGTCCGCGTGCCCTGTCCGTCGGCGGCAAGTTCCAGGATGCGGTCGATCTGCTCGGCCGACAGCTCGCGCTGCGGCGCGCCGAGGTCGGCCAGAAGCTGCCGGACGAGCTCGGCCTGGATCACCCGCGGCTCGCGTGCAAGGGCGGACCGATCCAGCTCGATACAGTCCGCGTTCGTGCGGGTCACGATCTCGATGGTACGCCTTGCCGCCTGCTCGGCCAGATATGCGTCCACCTCGCGCGCATGGTCGGCCAATCTTCGCAGCGCCTCGTCCACGCGCGGGTTGAGCCGTTCGCGCATCAGCGGCAGCACCTCATGGCGAATGCGGTTGCGCGTGTGCGTCGGCGAGTCGTTCGAGGCGTCCTGGCGGAACGGCACACTCCGCTCGGAAAGGTACGCTTCGAGCTGGGCGCGCGTGAACCCAAGCAAAGGCCGTACGAGCCTGACGGCACTATCCGCCCGCAACGGCCGCACCATCCGCATACCACCCAGTCCGCGCAGGCCCGTGCCGCGCGCGATCCGGTGGAGGACCGTCTCAGCCTGGTCGTCAGCGTGATGGCCGAGCGCGACCCAGTGCAGGGCGTGCGCGGCGCAAAGCCGCTCGAACAGCTCGAACCGGCAGAGGCGCCCCGCCTGCTCGACGGAGATCCCTTCGGCCGCGGCCTGGCCCGCGACGTCGGCCGACGCGACCGTGCAAGGCACGCCGTGCTGCCCGCAGCGCTCGACCACGAAGGCTGCGTCCGCCTCGGCCGCTTCGCCGCGGAGGTTATGGTTCAAGTGCGCCGCATGCAGCCGGAGCGACCATTGGCCGCCCGCGTTCAATGCGCAGAGCATCTCCAGCAGCGCGACCGAATCCGCTCCGCCGGACACGCCCACGAGCATGCCCTCGCATGCCCCGAGTCCGCACGGGCCTGCCAGCACGCTGGAGAAAGCCGCTTCCATTCGAACGTTGCCCATAACGTTCCATATTACACTTCCAGGCAGGCAAGGGCATAATGAGCGACCTTGCAGGGTGGTACGGCGTCAGGGTGGTACGGCGTCTCGCCCGTCGAGTGTATGTGCGAGTCCGGGTAGTAGGGTGTTCGGGTGGTACGGGCGTCTCGCCCGTCGAGTGTATGTGCGAGTCCGGGTAGTAGGGTGTTCGGGTGGTACGGGCGTCTCGCCCGTTTGCTCTATGTCGACTGTACAGGGTTCCCCTGGTGGCTTGTCCGCCAGTGCGGGTTCGGACTCTGGAGACGGCCGCCACGGCGAAGTCGCGGTGAAGCCGAAGGCGACGATGGAGGGGCGGCCGCTACAACAGCCGTCGGGGAGTACAACCCTGTTGGCACTGGCAGAATGCCTCGGCTAGACTACGGCCATGGCACGGAAAAAAAATGCAACGAAACGGACGGCTGCACCTCGACCGGCCTGCAAGGCCCCGGCTGTGCCGCGCGCCACCCTTCCGCCCGCACCCGCGGGGCGCCCGTCGTCCCTGGTCGATACGCGTATCATCTATTGCGGTGACTGTCTCGATCAGCTCAGCAAGCTGCCCGATGGTTGCGTGGACCTCGTCTACATCGACCCGCCATTCAACTCGAACCGCAACTACGAGGTCTTCTGGGGCGAGACCAAGGAAAAACGCGCCTTCGAGGACCGGCACGCCAGCACGCAGGCGTACATCGAATACATGCGCCCGCGCTGCGTCGAACTCGCCCGCGTCCTCAAGAAAACCGGCAGCTTCTACTACCACTGCGACTGGCACGCTTCGCACTACGTCAAAGTCATGCTCGACCAGATAATGGGGGAGAACCAGTTTCAGAATGAAATTGTGTGGAAACGTGCCGGCGCGCACAGCGACACCAAGCAGGGAATGAAGCGTTTCGGAAACGTGACCGATTCAATTTTATTCTACACTGGCGGAGCGAAGACATGGACGTTCAATCCGGAGTACCTTCCTTATGACGATCAGTATGTTAATGCGATGTATCGACATGTCGAGCAGGGAACCGGGAGACGCTATCGTCTGGACAACCTTACGGCCAGCAAACCAGGAGGCGACACGAAATACGAGTGGACAGCGCCCGATGGCACTAAGGTGAGGCCGTACAAGGGGCGCTATTGGGCGTATAGTCGCAAGAAAATGGAAGCATTCGCTGAGGCCGGGCGTCTGGTCTACAGCAAGTCCGGGATGCCCAACTACAAACGCTACCTCGACGAGATGCCTGGAGTTTCATTACAGAACATCTGGACAGATCTTCCACCGATCAGTTCGACGGCGAAGGAGCGTCTCGGCTACCCGACGCAGAAACCGCTCGCCCTGCTTGAACGCATCATCAACGCATCGAGCAACCCCAACGACATCGTTCTCGACGCGTTCTGCGGGTGCGGGACGGCGCTGGTGGCGGCGCAGAACCTCGGCCGACAGTGGGTCGGGATCGACGTGTCGCCCACCGCCTGCCGGGTGATGGCCAAACGCATGCGCGACGTGTGCAAGCTGCGCGAGGATGAGGACCTGTGGCGGGTCGGGCGCGGGTTCGTGGTCCGCGACCTGCCCTGGACCGAGGAAAAACTGCGCAAGATTCCGCCGTTCGAGTTCGAGAACTGGGCGGTCATCGCGCTGGGCGGTATCCCGAACAAGGCGCAGGTCGGCGACATGGGCATCGACGGGCGGATCTTCCCCGTATCGGCCAGCCCGGCCGAGCAGAAGCCGACGAAGGGCCAAACGCCTGTCTTCGACGAGTTCATGGACGCCTGGTACCCGATCCAGGTGAAGCAGAAAGACAAGGTCGGCCGACCGGACATCGACGCCTTCGAGACCGCGATGGAGCGGGCGAACCGCACGAAGGGCTTTTTCGTGGCGTTCGACTATTCGGCCGACGCATTGACCGAGATCGACCGGTTCTTCCGCAAGACGGGCAAGGTGATCGTCGCGCTGACGGTACGGGAGATCCTCGGCGAGCAGTTGGCAATGCGGTTGGCATGAGGTAGCGGCCGTCCTTGCTCGGGTGGTACGGGCGTCTCGCCCGTCTGGCTGGAAAGGGCTAACGGGCAAGATGCCCGTACCACCCAGATAGGGAACTGCCTGTGGCACCCGGCAAGACGCCCGTACCACCCAGATAGGGAACTGCTAGTGGCACCCGGCCCCTGACAGGGAGTGATTCGTGGACGTTTCCGACCGCTATTCGCGGCAGATCTTGTTTACGCCGTTGGGTGAGAAGGGGCAGCGGCGGCTGATGGCGTCGCGCGTCGTGCTCGTCGGGTGCGGTGCGCTGGGGAGCGTGTCAGCCAACATCCTCGTCCGTGCGGGCGTCGGGCACGTGCGGATCGTCGACCGCGACGTGATCCAGTGGCACAACCTCCACCGCCAGATGCTCTTCGACGAGGACGATGTGCGCGGCGATCTGCCCAAGGCAGAGGCGGCTGCCCGCAAGCTGCGGCGGATCAACAGCGGTGTCGTCGTCGAGCCGATCGTCGCGGACGCCAACCCCGACACCATCGAGGAGCTGACCGAGGACGCGGAGGTCATCGTCGATGCGACGGACAACTTCGAGACGCGCTTCCTGATCAACGACGTGGCGGTCAAAACGGCTCGGCCTTGGATTTACGGCGCGTGCGTGGGCTCGACGGGGATGGCGCTGCCGATCCTGCCGGGTCGCTCGCCTTGCCTGCGTTGCGTGGTCAGCGAGATCCCGCCGCCGGAGCTGAACCCGACCTGTGAGACGGCAGGCATCCTGGGGCCGGTCGTCGCGACGGTCGCCGCCCACCAGGCGATGGAGGCGATCAAGATCCTGGCAGGCTGCGTCGAGGCGGTGGACGGCAGGCTGCTCAGCTTCGACGCCTGGAGCGGGCGTCACATCATGGTGAACGTCCAGAACGCCTTCGAGCAGGGCGACTGCCCGTGCTGTAAGGAAGGTCGCTACGAGTATCTCCAGGGATCGGCTGCGGGCCGGACCATCACGTTGTGCGGCCGGGACGCGGTGCAGGTGTACCCGGGTCGGCAGGCGGCTGTCGACCTGGCGGCTTTGGCTGAGCGTCTTGAACCGGTCGCCAGCGAACGGCCTCGGTTCAACCCCTTGTTGCTCAAGGCACATGTCGAAAGCTACGAGTTGACGGTCTTCGCCGACGGCAGGGCCATCATCAAGGGCACGTCCAGGCCGCAAGAGGCCCGGGCGGTCTATGCACGGTACCTTGGCGGCTGACACGTCGGATACGTCTCGGATATGTCGAAAAAAGCGGGGGCGAGTGCTACGGCCGATCGCGTGCAGTCTGGGTATGCATACCGAAGGGGACTGTCCCCTCGTTCACGCGAGACCGTCACCTTATTCAATCAGGCCGAATGGATTATTCCATCACGCCCATTGGAACAGTTGGCGATGCTGATAGGGGGTCGTTTCGGTCGGATCGACTCGGCGTACGCCGATGTGGCACATGCCGTTGTGCGTCTCCTGCCGCCACGCGACCTGGGCACGGGCCGAGACGAGCCAGTCGCAGCAGTTGTCGAGCCGGAAGACGAGTTTGAGCGTGTCGCCGATTTTCGGGGCGGTCGAGGTCGGGACCGTGAAGCTCGCGCCCCCTTCGCTGGCGTCGCGAGCCCAGCCGAACCGTTCGGCCCCGTCGCTGACCCAGTGCATGGGGCAGTCGAAGCCGACTCGGGGTTGCGATCGGCGGTCCGAACCGAACGAGAGCGGTCCCTGGTAAGCCGCCATCCGTGCGAGTGGGAGTCTTTCGGTGAGCATGAGCTGGTGCCGCCCTTGTTGAGATGACGGGGGGCCTGCTTGTTTCCGGCCGATGCGCCGTTCGCCCGGCCGTTGCCTGGCCCTCGGTAGCATACATAACCACTGGTATGTCTCTTTTCGGCACAAACTACCAGCACCTTGAATTGATCGGACGTTGCGCCGCGAAAACGGGACTGCCCCAGGATGGCCTTCTGCGGGGTGTGCAATGTGGTTTTTTATTTTCCCGTGAAGGCCGACGGAGGGGAACGTCCGAAAAATAGGGTGAAGTGCCCTTTGTCGCAGTTGGCTGACACGGCAGAACGTGTTATAATTGAATGCGTTCAAGCTCCTGCATGATGCTCCCTTGGTACGGCCGCCGTGGCGACGGCGGAGCGAACTTCGGGGAGCGGACATCCCCAATGACCCCCGCCGGGCTGTGTCGACAGCCTGGTGTCGGATCGACATGTGCATATTCGCAAGCATCTTTGAGTCGCAAGCATCTTGAGTCGCGGTTGCGTTTGATCGGCTGAACGGCGCGGGAAGACCGCAAGCCGCAACGTGACGCCGTCAAATAGATGAGTCGCGGAGAAAAAATAAAAGACTGATAACGCTGCACCGCATGAACGGGTGTGGCCACGGCGCGGCATTTATCCGGCCGTTGGACCCAGCAGGGGCCGATGTGCGCTGCGCGGGAAAGTGGTCCTGGCAGGGTCGCGATTGGACCGCGGTGCGATTCGTATCGTACATAGGTACATAGGGTCACGAGGCCCCGTGGGCACTGTGCCCGCTAACAAGGGATGGTGATCATGACTGCTGCACGAACAACAACACTCGGATTACGGTCGACTGCAGAGGTTGCGGGGCCGCGCGTCCTTTCGAGCCCTATGGGCGATTGGGCGGTACTGGACGCCGAAGACCGCGCCCTGTTGGCCAGGCTGCACGAAGAACCCCTCGAATACGTTTCGCATGAGCTGTTCGAGAAGCCCGACGCGGAGGCGTTGCTTTTCGGCCAGGTCGATGAGCTGAAACCTTCGAGCACCTGCTTCCAGGGCGATGGGCGACTGCGCATTGGCTCCGACAAAAGCGATTCCCACCTGACGGCGGCACAGGAGATTCTGCTGTTCCAGCGCTACAACTTCGCCCGGATGAAGATCGCTTCGTTCATCCAGCAGCCCGGTACGGCGGATGCGATTTCCTTCGAGGGGGCGCGACACCTGCTGGCATGGGCACACCGTGTGGAAGCCATCCGTGCACAGATCGTCCAGGCGAACATGCCGCTCGTCCTGGCGATGGCCAAGCGTACCCGGCTCAGCGGCCTCGACCCGAACGAGATGATCAGCGAAGGGAACCTCGCACTTCTGCGCAGCGTCGACAAGTTCGACTGTTCGCGCGGATTCAAGTTCAGTACCTATGCCTGCCGGGCGATCCTGAAGAGCTTTTCGCGCGTGGCGATGCGTACCGCACGCTACCGTGGCCATTTTCCGACGGAGTTCGACCCTTCGCTGGAGAAGGGCGATTTTACGGACCGCCTGCGTGACGACCTGGAAGCGCGGTGCGTGGACGAGATCCGCGAGATCATGACGGAAAACCGCGCCTCTTTGAGCGATGTCGAGCAGATGGTGATTCGCGAGCGGTTCGCGCTCGATGCACTCACCGCGCCCGCCAAGGGGCGGACCCTCGAGCAGGTCGGGTTGATGATCGGCGTGACCAAGGAACGGGTCCGCCAGATTCAGAACAAGGCCCTTGCCAAGCTCCGCGCGGTCCTCGAGGAAAGCTATCTCGATACGTGATGCACGATTCCGATGGTGCGCTAGCAGAAAAGCCCCCGACCGGCCGCCGGGGGCTTTTCTGTGCGCTGTGCAGAGCACGGCGCGTTGTAGAGTATGGCGCTTTGCTGAGCATAGCGCATGGTGGAAGCACATCAAAGGGCCGATTTTTCGAAGAGTTGTACTTTTTTCCGAC
>PWPN01000200.1 GCA_003557125.1 Phycisphaerae bacterium
ATGAGCAGGTTGCGCCCGACCATCTCCTGCTCGTGTGACTCGTGCTGCAACCGTCTCCGCATCGACTCGTCGGAACACGCGCTCCGCAGGACGGCCATGCGCTGGCGCGCATCGAGCTGGAAGTGATCGCCGACGAGTTTGAGCGAGGATTTTTCGGCATATCCGCGGGTCAGCAGCCAGGAAAAGTGCTCGACCGCCTTGCGCAAGATGGGCACCCACTGCGGAGCGAGCGAACGTTCATCCTCCGGGTGCGGTCCACGATGTGCGCGCTTGTCCGGCACGGATCACCTCGCAATGCCCGGCACGTCTTTTCAGTCGGCTGTTCGGGCGGCTGATATCCGAGGCTTCATCCGACGGCTTCGGGACCGTGCCGAGGCGCCGCTCAGCATATCATTTGCGCGAATAGGTGCCTATGAGCTCAGCCTCGGCCAGGGCGTGACCGTCGATGGCTTTGAGAAGGTCCTCTTTGGATAAAGCCGGCGCGAGTTCGAGCACGGTATCGAGTGCGTAGAGCT
Organism: Phycisphaerae bacterium; assembly: GCA_003557125.1. GTDB lineage: Bacteria > Planctomycetota > Phycisphaerae > UBA1845 > PWPN01 > PWPN01. Next base: position 516 of record PWPN01000200.1, read on the forward strand.
TGAAATGGTAGTGATGCGTTCCGTGGCCGGGCGGCGGAGCGGGGCCGCCGTAGCCGATCTTGTCCCAGGAGTTCACGCCTTGCATCAGGCCCGGCGGATCGGATACACGCTGCGAGGGCGGGATGCCCTCGGGCAGGCGCGTGCAGTTGGGGCCGATGGCATAGAGCACCCAGTGGACCCACGGTTCCGGTCTTGGCGCGTCCGGGTCGTCGACGATGAGCGCGTACTGCTGCGTATCCTCGGGAGCGCCGGACCAGGCAAGGGGCGGCGACGCGTCTTGGCCGTCCCCTGTGTATCGCCGGGGGATGGGCTGATCCGGTTCGAACGCGGTAGAGGTCAGTGTCAGCTGGGCCATCGGTGCGTGCCTCCTGGTAAGCATGCGGCTCAAGAACAGGGGTCGGCCATGAGGATCCCTCGGACGTGCCTCCTCAGCATGCCGGCCAGTGGTCCCCATTTGAATGGACTATAGCAGCCCACACAGCCCCAGGAGGCGCAGCCATCCGAAAAACAGGATGCGATTTCATGCGGAATCCCTTTCGTACGTTTTAAGATCATTCCATCGCATCGTTGGCCTTGGCGACTGACAGTGGTACCCTGTCGGCCTGTCGTTGCCGCTGTCGGCCGCCTCGGGGTTTGCCCGTTTCACTCGACACAGGAGTTCGGAATGGTTCTCTGGGATCGCCTCTCCACGGCGAATATTCCATTTGCGCCGAGGCGATGGCCTTTTTTTTACGGCTGGATGATCGTTGTCGTCGCGACGCTGGGAATGCTCGCCAGTTCGCCGGGACAGACCATCGGCGTGGGTGTATTCACGGACGACCTCATGGACGTGCTGGGCTTGAGCCGCGTGCACCTGAGCCAGGCCTACATGGCGGGAACCATCGGCAGCAGCCTCCTGTTGCCTCTGGCCGGGACCCTTCTGGATCGGATCGGCGCCCGTGCGATGGGGGTTCTCTCCTGCCTGGGGCTGGGTGTCAGTCTCGTCGTGCTGTCGCGCGTGGATCGGATCGCTGCCTGGATGGGAGGGGATTCGGTCCCTGCGGCCATGACGGCGGCTTTACTCGGGTTCCTGTTGCTGCGGTTCATGGGCCAGGGGTGCCTGACGATGACCTGCCGGGTGATGGTCTCCAAATGGTTCGATCATCGGCGCGGTCTGGCCATGGCGATCAACGGGATGTTCGTGACCTTCGGGTTCAGCGTCGCACCGCAGGTGTTCAACGCCCTGACGAGCGCCCATGGCTGGCGGGGTGCGAGCCTGATCCTGGCGGTGGGGCTGTGCGGTGCAACGGCTGTGATCGCAGGGATCTTCGGGCGAGACAATCCCGAGCAGTGCGGCCTCGTCATGGACGGCGTGGACGATCCGACGTGGCACGCACGGATGGCGAAGCGCGTGCCGGAGACCCGCAAGGAATTTACCCGGATCGAGGCGATGAAGACGTACGCGTTCTGGGTCTTCAATGCAGCGCTCGGCACCCAGGCATTGATCGTGACGGCGGTGGCTTTCCATATCGCTTCGCTTGGCGATGCATCGGGCCTGGATCGGGATCGCAGTTATGCGGTATTTCTGCCGATGGCCATCTGCTCCATGCTTGCCAACCTTTTGGCCGGGTGGGCGAGCGATCGCATCCGGCTCAAATGGCTGATGATCCTCATGCTCATGGGCCAGGCGGTGGGAACCCTGGGTTTGCTGAATTTCGGTGAGACGGTCGGCTGGACGCTGCTCGTGGTCGGCCATGGCGTCTCCAATGGGATTTTCATTCTGCTGGCAGCCGTCGTCTGGCCTCGCTATTTCGGGCGCGTGCATCTGGGTGCGATCACCGGGCTGAATATGTGTATCATGGTCTTTGCCAGTGCAATCGGTCCGGTCGTTTTCGCGCAGGCCCAGTCGCTGACGGGGCGCTACGACGAGATTATCATCGGGGCAGCCGTCGTGCCGTTGATCGTGCTGGCAGCCGGCTTCAAAGCGAACAATCCGCAGCTGCACGTTGCAGTCCCACACGGCTGAACGAATTCCTGAGGGCTGCAATCGGCATTCCAGGAGATATTGGGTGCCTGGCAATATCCAGTCGGACTTATCATGGTTCAAGGGCTAGAATAAGTATCAGAAGAGACGTGGGCTGTATGTCTGCCGTTGTCCGTCTGCCGCTGGATGTCTACCGCAAGAGGGAGGCCCCTTCATGCGATCGGCAGCCGAAATCTCGGAATGGATCAAAACGGAAGCGAAGATTATCGAAGAATTGAGCGACCGCTTGAGCAAGGCGGCCGCATGCATACCGAGCAGGAATGAGTCCGCATGGCTGACCGATCTGCGAGTCCATTTCGAGCGTTTTCGTGCCCATTTTCACAAACATATGGCGCTTGAAGAGGGTGGCGGCGGCGGTTATCTCGCGCCCGTTCTCGAATTGCGACCCGAATGGGCCGGTCAAGTCGAGCACCTTCAGGATGAACATCGCGAACTGAGCACGCTCATGACAGACATCTACCATGAACTGAATGAGCTGGAGCCGGGCAAGACTGTGACGATGCTCGATTGCTGTCGGCGTATCCAGAACCTCATGGAAGTCATTCGTCATCACGAGGACCGCGAAAACCTCATCCTCGCGCTCGTGTTCAGCCGCGATCTGGGGACCACGGACTGAGCTGGTGCCGATCATGCGCTTGATCGCCCCGGGCTCCCCATCCAAGATCGTGCAGCGATTGTAAGCTTATGATATGAAAGAAGTAAGGATTGTCCGCTGCCGGCGATCAGAGCGGGCATTCAGCCGTGAGGCGGCCGCTGCCGATACATGAGTAAGGCACACGGAGGCGAGTTTGGGGCTGTCAAAGGCTCCGGTTGTGCCGCTCGTGAGATGCATCGAACGCTGTGAATGACAAAAATGTTTCCATTCGCCCAGGGCGGGCGGAATTCGATCGACGATCAGGGGAAAGGGTAAGTCGCCTCCCGTCGACAAACTCGACGGTGCCCCGGTCTGACGACCGTCGTTGCAGCTTCGAGTTTCGGCGGGATGTGAACCCACGGGGAGCAGCGGATCGGAGTTCTTTTCCGACCGGACATGCTCCCCGTTTTTTTGTGCGCGTCGCTTGCTTACGGCGTCCATGCGGGAAGAGCGGTTCGATTCGCACTACAATGCGACGTTCGAAGGACATGGCAGGTTTCAGGAGAGGGATCGATGCGAGAATTCGAAATCAAGGCACATGTGCTGCGCGATGACCGGCTTGCAGGCTGGCACGAAAAAATCGTCGGGCGGTGGCATTACCGCGACCTTTGCGCGGATCGATCGTGGCGCGACGGGTGGATCAGTTTCGACGCGTTGACGTACCATCCGCAGGATGGATGCGTCTATTGCGGGCTCAACGCGATCGATACGGACATCCTCTACCGGTTCGACCCGGGCGACGGTACGTTCACAAGCCTGAACAGCCGACGGTG
>PWPN01000237.1 GCA_003557125.1 Phycisphaerae bacterium
CCCGGCCGCACAGAGCGGAATGACCGGCAGCAGGAACGCCCAGACCGGAGACCAGCGTTCTGTCCCAATCAAGGCCATCCGTCCACCCGCCCTTCCGCGAGAATGGCGACGTCGTTACCTGCAGGCCGATTCCCGGACGCATGAACCGGCGTCCGCATGTGCTCGAGGATGGTCTGAAGCATATCGCGGGCCACGGGCGAAGCAACTTCACCGCCATGGCCTGCGTATTCGACAACCACGGCCAGGGCGATCGACGAGGTGCCGGTGCGGACATCGGCGAGGTAATCGTTCCGCGGTGCGAGATAGCCGACGAACCAGGCGTGCGTATAGGGCTGCGGAGCGTCGGGCGGGAAACGGCGATGGGACCGCCATCCGGTCACGGTGATCTGGTCGCGCTGCTCGGGCGGGCAGTCGGCCTTGGCCAGCGCAGCGGCCCGGTCGGGTGCGACGATCTCCTGGACGCGGCCGTCGGGCAGGTGGCAAAAGAACCGCGTTTCGACGGTCCGGCCGCGAACGACCTGGGCCGAGCCGGTCTTGCCGAGCAACACGTACTCGGCGTCCTGGATCGTCGCGCGTTCCGGCCCGTAGGCGGTGCCGCCGTGACGGTTGACCGCGTCGTGCATCCCCTGGCGGATGATGCGCCAGGCGGCGCCGGGGACCGGCATCGACTCGACCTGACCCGGGTCGGGATCGTCCAGCCACAGTCGGACGGATTGATGGCGACCCGACGCGAGCGTGGCCGTCATGTTGGCGATCTGCATGGTCGTCACGTCGAATGCCTGACCGATCGCACTGTTGCGGGCCTGGCCGCGGCTGCGATCCTCGGGCAGTCGGCCGGGCATTTCACCCACGAGCCCCGTGCCCGTCAGGCGGCCGAACCCGAACCGCTCGTACCATTCCCGCATCCGGTCGACGCCCATCATTTCGCCGATGCGATAGAAATAGATGTTGCAACTGTGCTGGGTGGCGATGACCGGCCCGATCGAGCCGTGCCGGCCCGTACACCGCCAGGAGCCCGGCGCCTCGGGCAGCAGGTGACCGTAGCAGGTGAAATGCGTATCGGAGGTCACCGTACCGTCGGCCAGACCGGCCGCCAGGAGCACGGGCTTGATGACCGATCCGGGCGGATAGTACGCACGGATCGAGCGGGCCAGCAGGGGCTGTCGGGCCAGGTCGGCTACAGCCTCGGCCCACTCCTCGGAAGAGGAGTTCGGGGCGATCGAAGGATAATCGACCATGGCCAGGATCTGCCGGGTGGGGATGTGGATCGCGACGGCACTGCCTCCCGTGCGGAAGGGGCTGGCCTCGACCGCTTCGGCGAGCCTCGCATAGAGCGCCTCCTGGACAGCCAGGTCGATCGTGAGTCGGAACGTCTTGCCGTCGACCGGCTCGACGGGCGGCGTGATCGCTTGGCCGTCGGCGTCGTTATGGACGCGTCCGCGTTGCCCGCGCATCCACATCTCGCCGAGCCGCTCGGCCCCGCTCACGCCGTGCAGCGAACCCGGCCGATACCGCGCGAGATCGTTTTCGCCGAGCGCGTCCTCGGCAATCGCCCGCTCGTCCACTTCCCCGAGCCGCCCGAGAAGTTGGCCGATCGGCGCCCCGCCCGTGTATTTGCGGACATGGCTGGCCTGGACCGCAACGTCCGGGTAATCGGCGAAGGTGACCGTGGCAGCCACGCGCTGCTGCGGGTCCAGGCCGAAAGCGACCGGGTGGGGTGTCAGCTCTTCGACGATGACCGTCTCGACGCCGCGACGCTCGGATACGATCTCCTTGACGCGACGAACCTGGTTGCGAATGGACGCGGCCCGCGTCAGCAGATCGGGTATCGGCGTACCGGTGAAATGCGCGATCGCCTTCCAGGCCGGCGCGAGCTGATCCGGGTCGCGAAGAATGCCGAGCCGCTCGGTGAACAGGGCTACGGGCGCCTCGCCGTCCCCCCAGCGCGCCGCATCGCGGTCGATCGTCGCGTAATCCACGCAGATGTCCCATGCCGGCGCGTCGTACGCGAGCCGACGGCCTCGGCGATCCGTAATGTCGCCTCGAACGAATGGGAAATAGATCGGGCGCCGTGCGAGCATCTGCCGGGTCGAGTCGAGGTAATTCTCGCGGTCGAGCACCTGGAACTGCACGAGACGCGCCACCACAGCAGCCATCGGCAACAGCACGAGAAGCGTCACGATTTTCAGGCGACGTTCGAACATGGCGCCCCGTCAACACGTGTCATTTGCCCGCAGCCGCGTCTCCCGTCGCCCTTGACGTGCGCTCACAAGCGATGCGCGGGCTTCAATCCGGTCCACCGATGGAGTCGCAACAGCATCCAGTGCAGGTAGGGCGCCCATGCCGCCGTGTAGAGGGCCGTGAAAAACGCGACCCCGCCGATGTGCCGATCCATAGGAGCGCCCCGCAACGTCCACCAACGGAAGACCTCGACAAGGAACTCGACGAGCATCGCGAAGACAGCCGTCATGACAAACTGCGTCACCGCATGCTCGCGAAAAAACGCGGCGCGAATCTGCATCATCGCCCATGCGGCTGCCCCGAAACAAAACGCATACAACCCGATGCGCCCGCCTCCGCTGGCGGTGCTCAGAAGGTCCACCCCCAACCCGAGCAGCCACGCGGCGATCGCGGCGTCCGGCCAGGGCCCCCACAATGCGTAGAAGACCACCAGCACGAACACCCAGTTCGGCCGGATGGATTGGATCGCGATCGCGGAGCCCAACGTCGTTTGCAGGACGAGGAACACGACGGCCAGGATGGCGAATACGGTCCATTTCATAATCGATCGAGCTGAGCCGCATCCCCTTTGTCGGAAAATCCGAAGTCACCCTCGGCCGGGGTGAACTTTCGTCCGAGTCCGCGTCCGTCTTGCACCGTCGTCACAAGGGCACTGCCTCTCCCGGTCGTCTGCGGCAACGGGCCCGGTCAAAGTCTGCCCCCCTTACGGGTCGTCCCCCCAGGCGGCATCCGCCGGAGAGCGGTTGAGGATCGTCAGGATGGCTGTGGCCGCCGCCAACTGGACGCGCGGGTCTTCGTCGGTCTCCATGACATGGTCGAGCGGCCCGAGCGCCTCGCGTCGGCCGATATCGCCCAGTGCCATGGCCGCCATCGAACGGACCCGCATGATCTGCGTATGCGGCGGGTCGTCGGGCAGCCCCCGCTCCGGCCGATCCCATGTCAGCGAGCGCAAGGCCAGCGCGTAGCCGTCGTCGTAGCCCTGCATGCCCAGGCTGCGTGCAGCCGCCAGCCGCGCTTCGAGGTAAGGGGCGTTCCGCAGCCGGGTCCGCAAGGCCGAGAGCACCCGGTCGCCCCGCACGTGACCGAGCGTCAATATTGCAAAAGGCTGCTTGAAGCCGAGGCCCCCGAAAGCGTCCACGAGGAACCGCTGGATCGCGTATTCGTCCCCGAGGAACGCCAGCGCCTCGAGCGCCTGCAGGCGGACGCCGTCGTCGGAGTCTTGCGACCGCGCCCGGTTCAGCAGCGGAATGACGCGCTTGTCGTGAAGCTGCCCCAACGCCAGCGCCGCATTGCGCCGGACCTCCGGGGCCGGTGCCGAGAGCAGCGCATCGCGCCATGCGACACGATGGGAATAGTCGCCCATGCGCTCCAATGCGAAGTAGGCAGCCACGCGCACGCTCCCATCCGGATCCTGGGCGAGCGGCTGGATGGCCGACATGGCATCGGAATGCACGCGCTGGCCGAGCCCCATACACGCCGCGAAACGGACGGCCGGGTGCGCATCCCGCAAGCCTTCACGCAGCAGCGGGGCCGCCTCGGCCTCGAACGTCGTAGCGATCGCCTCCATCGCCTGGGCACGGAGAGACGGATCGTCCGGATCCCGTACCGCCAGGAGAATGTACTGATTCGTTTTTTCGCGCAGCACCCCATCGCCCGGCGCCCGCACGCCCGTCGCGCAACCGGCGG
>PWPN01000045.1 GCA_003557125.1 Phycisphaerae bacterium
CCAGATCCGCACCGGCCGCTACCGAGTCACTCAAAAGCGGCTCCGCCTCGAGGCCGAACCGGGCCGGGTCGATCAACGCGCCCGCGCCCAGATCGTCGATCATCACCAAGCCGTGTGCGTGGGCGATACGGACAAGCTCATCAAGACCGACCTCGGACGTAAACCCACGGATACGGTAGTTGCTCGGATGCACGCGCATCACGGCCGCGGTCTCCGGGGTGATCGCACGCACGTAGTCAGCCGGGTGTGTCTTATTTGTCGTACCGACTTCCACGAGGCGCACACCGCTGGCAGCCATCACCTCGGGCAAGCGGAAAGAGCCTCCGATCTCGACCAACTGACCGCGCGAGACGATCACTTCACGCCCCGCGGCCACCGTGTTGAGAACCAGGGCCGTGGCGGCTGCATTGTTGTTGACGACCGTGGCCGCTTCAGCCCCCGTGAGCTGCGCCAGCAGCCATTGCACCTTCTCGTCCCGCCGCGACCGCCTGCCGGTGCGCAGGTCCACTTGCAACCGAGTGTAACCCGAGAGGTGCTCGGCGATCTGACGTACGGCACTTTCGGGCAGAACCGCCCGGCCGAGCCCCGTGTGCAGGATGATGCCGGTCGCGTTGACGGCTCGCCGATAGTGCGGCCCCAGAATCCAATCGGCCCGCTCCCGCGCGCGTGCAAGCAAAGCCGTTTCGAGGCTCGCATCTTCGCTGCCAGTGTCGCTCGGACTGCCACTATCTTGAAGGCCTGCGTCGGAATCCCGCAGTTGCGCGCGGCATTGCTCGACCGCCCAGCGGATGGAGGCCAACAGAATCGCACGGGGAACGGGCTCGGACCAGCTCTGAGCCTGGGCCGCGTGCAGGAGCTTCTCGACTTTGGGAATCGCCCGGAGCCGTTGGTTTTCCGAAGATTGCATGACCGATGACCGCCGTGATTTGGTAGCGAATCCGAAGAAAATCACTCATGCGATTATACCCGCCGAACAATACGGATGACAGATACCTTGATTCGCAGGCGTTTGCCATTCCTTAACGGCATTGACGCCCGTACGGGCAAGAGGCATAATGCAATGGGGTCGTTCATATGGAATTGCACGGGGAAGTGGGGCTCCGATGCCGCCTCATGATGCCCTGGAGGCCACGTCATGAAATCCGATGCGTGCTCGTCGGACCCGGCCCCCTCATGCTCATCCGCAACCGGTGACGGCCCGCTCGGATGGTTCGAGCGGATGATCCCCAACTGCCTTGCGTATGCACGGCAGATGCACGCCGAGGGAAGGCCCATCGTCGGAATCCTCTGCGAATACGCACCTCGCGAGTTGTTGCTGGCGGCCGGTGCGGTGCCGGTCTGCCTCTGCGGAGGTTCGGCGGCCACCATCGCACCTGCTGAACAATACTTGCCGGTCAGTCTCTGTCCGCTCATCAAATCCACATTCGGCTATCACGTCCAGAAATCCAATCCGTTCCTGGAGATGGCCGACCTTGTCGTGGCCGAGACCACCTGTGACGGCAAGAAGAAAATGTACGAGCTGATGGGCGAGTCCCGCCCGATGTTCGTGCTGCACCTCCCGCACCGGCCGGAACACCCGGCCAGTTTGGCCGCATGGAAGGCGGAGCTGCTTCGCCTCGCGGCCGCGCTCGAGCGGCGCTTCCATGTACGGATCGAGACGGATCGACTGCGTGCCGCGATTGCAGTAATGAACCGGGAACGGCAGCTCCGTCGCCAGTTGGCCGAAACCATGAAAAGCGATCACCCTCCGCTGACCGGCCGACAGTTGCTCAGCCTCAAAAGCAGCATCTCAGGGGTTCCCGAGCACCTGCCTCACTACGAGGCCGTCTTTCGTTCGCTCTGTAATGCGCGAAAAAACTGCGGGTGCTCCCAGCCGGTGCGCGTGCTGATGACCGGCGTCCCCATGGCCCACGGCGCAGAGCGCGTGCTCGAGCTCATCGAGCAGTGCGGCGGGCTCGTGGTCTGCATGGACACGTGCGTGGGGCTCAAACCGATCCTGCAGGACGTCGATGAACAGGCCGAGGACCCTTTCGATGCGCTGGCAGCCAAATACCTGGACCTGCCCTGTGCGGTCATGACCTCCAATGACCAGCGGCTGCGCGTGCTCGAGCAACTCGCGACCGAGTATCGCCCGGAGTGCGTCATCGAGCTTATCTGGCAGGGCTGTACGGTTTATGAAGTCGAATCCCGTCGCATCGCCCGACTGTGCGAACAGCAGCTGGGGCTGCCCTACCTTCGCATCGAGACCGATTACTCGCCTTCGGACCAGGCCCGGATCACCAACCGCGTCGAGGCCCTGTTTGAGACGGTCCGGGGTGCGGGCCAAATAGGGAGCCAAATCGAATCATGATCTGCGCGGGCATCGATGCCGGTTCACGCACACTCAAGGCGGTCCTGGTGGAGATCATGGATCGCAACGGTGCCTCTGCCGGCATGCGCGTGATCGCCGAGGCGGTACGCGATCAGCAGGCGGATCAGTCCGCCCTGGCCCGGTCGCTGCTCGGCGAGCTGGTCCGCTCGTGCGAGGTGAAACCTCCCGTTTCTCTTGTCGCGACGGGGTACGGCCGACAACGTACGGGCATGGATGCGACAACCCTGACCGAAATCACCTGCCAGGCTGTAGGGGTGCGCCGACTGTGGCCTGAGGTCCGCACGATCATCGACATCGGCGGTCAGGACTGCAAAGTAATCGCCCTGCGGCCGGACGGTTCGGTGCAGGACTTCACGATGAACGATCGTTGCGCCGCGGGCACGGGTAGATTTCTCGAGATGGCTGCCCAGAAGTTGGATAGCGATCTGGACGTGCTCGGACAACTCGCTCAGGACAGCGTTTCGGCTGCCTCGATCACAACAACTTGCGCAGTCTTTGCCGAAAGCGAGATCATCGGCCTTCTGGCCGAGGGGTGCCCGCGCGCAGATATCGCCGCCGGTGTGCAAGCTTCGATCGCCGTTCGCATTGCCCGGATGGCTCATCCGCAATGGGTCGAGCCCGTGGTCTTTACCGGGGGGGTGGCGCGTGTTCTCGGAATGAGGGAGGCATTGGAGGCCGCTATCGGTCGCGCGGTCCTCGTTCCATCATCGCCGCAGACGACCGCTGCCCTCGGGGCGGCGTTCCTTGCGGCCGATCTCGGCCATGGATCGTTCGAACCACTGACGAATCAACCTGCCGACATCGCGGGAAATAACCGAAAGAGTCAGCGGGGTCCCACATGAATCAAGACGAGAAACGTAAGCGGGTCATGGCGCGGTCCATGCGCATCGGGCACTGCATCTGCGATCCGAAGACCACCTGTCCCTGTCCGACATTCGAACATCAGGACCTTTGCCCTTGTGCCGGTGAAAAGCCGGAACCTGCCAATGCTGCGATGATGTTGACACGACTGGTGAAAAAGGCCGGCTGCGCATCGAAAATCGACCGGAACACGCTACGGCGGGTCCTGCAAGATCTGCCGACGCCCAGCGACCCGCGCGTACTCGTGGGGATGCCGGCCGGCGACGACGCAGGCGTCTTCCACTACGGCGGCGACAAGGCATGGGTGCAAACCGTCGATGTCTTCTCGCCCGTGGTGGACGATCCCTACACTTTCGGGCAGATCGCGGCCGCCAATTCGCTCAGCGATGTCTACGCGATGGGCGGACAACCGCTGACCGCCCTGTCGATCATCGGGTACCCCACCGATGAATTGTCCGATATGGGCATGCGGGACATTCTCCGTGGAGGCATCGACAAGATGGCCGAGGCTGGTGTCGCGGTCATCGGGGGGCACAGCATTCTCGACGCGGAGATCAAGGCGGGCTTCGCCGTGACCGGCCTGATCGATCCGCAACGCGTCCGCGCCTTGGCCGATGCGCAACCCGGTGACGTACTCGTACTGACCAAGCCTTTAGGGACGGGCATCCTGGCATTCG
>PWPN01000176.1 GCA_003557125.1 Phycisphaerae bacterium
CACCGCATCACGGTGACCGGCGCCGAAGTGCAGGAAGGGCCCTGGTCGGAGCGTATCCGCCGGGCGCTGGAAGCGAGACAGGGCAAGGAGTTTTCGGTCTGGGTCATGTGCGGCTACTGGCAGCAGCTCATCATACGCGACCCGGCGCTCCAGCAGCTCGAATCTTTTTTCCAGGACGGTTTCGAACAGGCAGAGCACTACATTCCGCCGCACATCACGGGAATCGTCGCTCAACAATGGGTACCCGTTGCAGCGAGCCTCGCCACGGAAAACGAGGACCCTTCGCATGCGGACTCGCAGCCGCCCGCACAGAAAGCATGCCCACATGCAGGCGAGTGAAGGATCCTGAGATGAGGGGATATCGCTGAGCGGATCGCTTAAGATAGATGCCTTTCAGGACGTTCACGATCCGTACAAGGAAGCGACGCGATGGCTCTGAGCAAGATTGGCTATGAACGATCCGAACAGATGAAGTCGACCGCGATGGGCGAGTTCGAAGCATGGGCATCCAGCTACGACGCGTCGCCCTTGCAGCGCTTCCTGTTTCAGCCGGCCTACCGCATGGTCCTCGAAGAAATCTACCGCTGGCGGAAAGACGACGATCGACCCTTCGATGCCCTCGACATCGGTTGCGGCACGGGAACGCTCCCGGCCATGCTGGCTGCGTCGTCTCTGCCGGTGCGGGCTGTGGGGCTCGACTATTCCCCGGCCATGTGCACGGTGGGCGAGAAGAAAGCCCGCGAGACGGGCCTGGATGACCGGCTCAGCTTCGTCGCGGCCGACAGCGAGCATCTGCCCTTCCCTGACGGCTCGTTCGACGTCGTGTCATGCAGCAACTCCTTCCATCACTACCCGCATCAGGAGACGGTCGTCAAGGAGATCCGCCGCATCCTCCGCCCCGGTGGCCGATTCCTGCTGATCGATGGGTTTCGCGACAACGTGATCGGCTGGGTGGTCTTCGACATGATCGTCAAGGCAGTCGAGAAGGAGGTCTTCCACGCACCGTGGCCCACGATCGACGGTTATTTTCGCAGGGCCGGCTTCCAGGCGATCCGCCGTCGGAAATTCGGCTTCTGGCTCCCCCTGCTTCTGACCGTCGGGGAGGCGTGACCGTCCAGGGGCGACCGCCCCGCGGTTGGCATCCCTCATCGGTTATCGGCCGTTTGCGTACGACTCCAGACGCATTGGCCAACCACGCAGCCGCCGTCTATGATGCCTGCTATGGACGAAACCTCAATCCGAGCCCTGCTCGAAGCGGTCACACGCAAGGAAACCTCGATCGATGAAGCGGTCGCACAGCTTCGGCGATTGCCGTTCGAGGATCTTTCCTTCGCCAAGGTCGATCATCACCGCGCGTTGCGTTGCGGCTTTCCCGAAGTGATCTACTGCGAGGGCAAGCAGACCGACCAGGTGGTCGCGATCGTCGAAAGGCGACTCGCCCATGGGGGCAATCTGCTGGCCACGCGCGCGTCGGCCGAGGTGGCCGAGGCCGTGGCGGCGCAGTTCCCGCAGGTCCGCTACAACAAGCTCGCGCGGATACTGACGTGCCGTCAGCTGCCCCCCCGCTCGGGCGATACGGGTTTCGTAGCCATCGTCTGTGCGGGCACCTCCGATCTGCCCGTCGCCGAAGAGGCCCGCGAAACGTGCGAGATCATGGATCAGCCGACGCGGACGTTCTACGACGTCGGCGTGGCCGGGCTCCATCGGCTGCTCGCCCACTCGGCCGAACTTCAGGAAGCGCGTGTTGCGGTGGTCTGCGCGGGCATGGAAGGGGCGCTGGCCAGCGTCGTCGGCGGGCTCCTGGCCTGCCCGGTCATCGGCGTGCCCACGAGCATCGGCTACGGCGCGAGTTTCGGGGGGCTCGCCCCCTTGTTGACGATGCTCAACAGCTGTGCGGCCGGCGTTTCGGTGGTCAATATCGACAATGGTTTCGGCGCGGGGTACATCGCGAGCCTGATCTGTCGAGGCCAATCGGGGGCAACCGTCACCCCGTCCGCAGACGATCCGTCGACCCCGTCTTCGCCAATGGATGACGTTCGGCCTCGGAACGCATAACGGAATATCCGCAAACGCAATCTAAAAAGGCCCCTCCCGCGCGAGCACCCATGCCATGCCAGAATCGAAAGAGTCCAAACCGGCCGTGCGGCGCATCCGAGCGATCCCCAAAATGCCCCCGCGCTCCGAGAGCGGGCACAAAGGAACCTACGGGCGGGTCCTGGTCATCGGCGGCAGCACGGGGATGGCCGGCGCCCCCGCGCTGGTCGCGCGTGCCGCCCTGCGCAGCGGTGCGGGGCTGTGCGTGATGGCGACGCCCGAGCCCGTTCAGCCGACCGTGGCCGGGCTCTACCCCTGCGCGACGTCGATCCCTCTCCCGGCCACACGCGACGGCAGACTCGATCCGTCGGCGTCTGCCCGCTGGTTTGAAAAGCAGGGCTGGTTCGACGCGGAACATGCCCTTCCCGATGCGCTGGTCATCGGGCCGGGGCTGGGCACGGGCGACAGGAAACATGCACGCAAGGTCTGGGAGTTGATCGACCGGTTCCGCCAGGCCGGGTGCCGCGGTTGCGTCGTCGATGCCGACGCGCTCAATCTCACCTGCCGGGCTGAACGCACCGAGGCCCACGTCTGGGACCGCTGTCCGCAACCCGGCACGATCTTCACGCCGCATCCGGGCGAGCTGGCAAGGATGCTGGGCCTGTCGGCGCGTCAGGTTCAGCAAGACCGGGAAGGGCTCGCGTTGAAGGCTGTCCGACAGATGGCAGCGAACACCCCCGCCTCTGATGCGCGCCCCGTCGTCGTGCTCAAGGGTGCAGGCACGGTGGTCACCGACGGGCAGCGACTCTACGCGAACCGCACCGGGAATCCCGGTATGGCTACCGGCGGCAGCGGCGATGTCCTATCGGGGATCCTCGGTGCCCTTCTTGCCCAGGGAATCGACGCGTTCGAGGCGGCGGTGCTTGGCGTGTACGTTCACGGGCGGGCTGGTGATGCCGCCGCCGACCAGTTCGGCCAGGTGGCGATGACGGCCACGGATATTATCGACATGCTGCCCGAGGCATGGAAAGGCGTGGACCCCTCCCTGCCGCGAAGTTGAATGAGTTGGCCGCTATCCGACGTCTCCTGTAGCGTCCGCCCCCCGTGGCGGACGTCCTCCGATGAAACTGGGCGTTTATTGTATGCGTACGACCGGCAGGAACTCACTGTGTCGATAAAACCACGCGTAAGGATTCACGAATCGGAGACAAGCCAATCGATCGTCCGCATCGCCAAGGCGGGTGCCTGGGAAAAGACGGGCTCGGGCGAGGATGCTTTGAGCAGAACCCCCAGCTCGTGAAAACCGCGACCCGCGTACCGGCAGAACCGCACCCGCCCAGCCAGAAAGAGCGTGCCTTGACCGGGCAGCGCCACCTCCACCTCGATCGGGTCGCCGGATGTGAAAACACGCCCGACAAGCAACCCCAGACCATTGCGAGAGAGGTTGCGCGTCCGACCCGGCATGGCCGCTACCGTAAAAGAGCCGGCCGGCGTGAAGCACATAAAGCGCACGACACAGTCCGCCCGGAACGGGTGACGCGGATGCCGCCGTTGGCACACCCAGTAATCGTCCTGTTCGGCGCCGGACTTATGCCGGGACCGAATGTCCAGCTCATCGAGCAGGCGGCCCAACCCCTTTGGATCGATCATCCGCACAGCCAACGTCGGATCCCCGCACGGCGAATGCTCCCATTGCTTGCATGTGCTCACGACGGCGATCGTGCGGGACGACTCAATGAACCTCCGCGCACGAAACTACATTCAAAATGCAAAACAAATCCAGGAAAGGCAAACGACATTCAAAAATTACGACCAACGACGAGATATCACTTTGACACGTACGGCCGATAAGCATCCCGTTTCTTACCGTGAAC
>PWPN01000027.1 GCA_003557125.1 Phycisphaerae bacterium
CCCCGCCACTGTGAGCGTGTTTCAGCGCCCAGTCGCATTCGTAAGGCTGGCGCCCCACGGGTACATCGCCCTCGGCCGGCAAGCCGGAACCTCCGACCAGGCCCAACAGGAATCCCTCCAACAGCACGCTGCCGCGGTGCGACCGGAGGTAGTGCGGCGCCGGCGAGCCGAACGCCAGGTGCATCGCACTGTGCAGGCCGTCGGTTTCGAGAATCAGCTTCTCGACGTCGGCTGTGAGGCACTCTTCCTTGAGGCACACGAACGTGTGGTCCGCGTCCGCCACGCGCGCAAGCCCACGGCCGAATCGCACGTCCTCACTGAAGGGCCAACCCACGGTATAGCAGTCCGGCACAATCCCCAGGCTGTGCGCGACCGCCAGGATCAGCCGCCCGTCGAGTCCGCCGCTGAGGCCGAGCAGGACATGGCCGCCATCTTCACCGGCGTGTGCGTGTTCGCGGAAAGCGCACTCCATGACCGCAAGGCATTCATCCTGTGCCTGCTGCCGGGTGCGGGCTGTCGGCTGCTGGTGTCGGAACTGCCAGTAGGGCTGCGTTCGGAGTTGGACCGTCTCCGTCGCCCGCGCATCGAATTCGAGCACGTGCGCACCTTGAAGCCAGCGAACATTGCGGATGAGTGTGCGTTCGTCGATCGCATTCGTCGAACGCAGTACGTCCACGACGCCCTGCTCGTCGATCTCCAAAGGCAGGTCGCCGGCCTGGAAAGTCAGCCGTGCAGTCGGCCCGATGACGAGCCGATCCTCATGGACGGCGTAAAAGAGCGGCAGCAGGCCGAACCGGTCGTTGAAGACGACCCAGCGCCCGCGTCGGCTGTCGAACCATGCGCCGCAGAATGTGCCGTCCTGCTCGGCCAGCGCCGTGATGCCTCGCGCCTGGAGTTGGCCAAGCAGCACGTATCCAAAATCATTGGCGCCAGATGCCGGCACTCCCTGGATGTCCCCCGTCCAGATGAGCCAGTCGCCCTGGCCGGTCGCGAATCCCGCACCACTGCCAGGCAGGTTCACGGGCGGTGCCGCCGCCGCTATCGCCCAATGGCTGCCCTCTAGCGCGACGATCCGGCGGCGCGTACGATCGTCATCGCACCACGCGTCAACCATCAATTCGACAGTCCGGGCCGCAGCCTGGGGTCTAGGATCGCACACCATCATCAGGGCAGGTTTCATCAGATCAAGCCTCTTGTCACGACAACTCCGGCACGACTCGGCCGTCGGCCATCGGTGCATTCGATTCAACTGACATCGGGTCGCCGACGACCCGGCGGACGGCTGCGAAAGGTCGTTTCCACCCGCGCACCGCAGCCTGCCGCAGCACGTCGGCCCAGCGGTTCCCGATCGTGGCCGGGTCATGGCAAGCCGCTGCCTGCTTGCGTGCGCGCGCGCCCATGTCATTGCGGAGTCGATCGTTGTCGACGAGTCGTGCGATCGCCCCTTCCAGTGCCTGCACATCCAAAGGCGGCACGCAGATACCGCACGTGCCGCCTCTTACGAGCTCTTCCATGCCCCCCGTACGCGGGACGATGACAGCCTTGCCCGCCGCCATCGCTTCGAGCGTCATGTTGCTGGATGCTTCCCTCGGTGAGCAGAGCGCGACAATGTCGCAACGTCGATAGGCGTCCTGGATCGCGTCGGTCGGACCTCGCCATTCGATGCGATCCGCCAGGCCGAGCTTATGGGACAGCGCTTCCAGCTCGGTGCGCTTGGCCCCTTGACCGTGAATCACGAGCCGGACGGGCCGTTGCGTTCGGAGCCGTGCGATCGCTTCGAACAGGATGTCGAGCCTCTTTTCGCGCGCGACGCGCCCGACGTAGCCGATCGTCACCGCATCGTTCCGGACGGTCGTTTCGGACAGCTCGGGCAACTCCACGGCATTGGGAATAACGCACGTCTTCCGAAACGGATAGCGGTAGGCCTCGACGTAACCCTGCCGGACGGAGTCGCTGTTGAATACGACGCGCCGGGCCAAGGCCGCGGTCAGCCACGTTTTTCGCACGACGCGACGGCGGTGCAGGCCGAGCCCGCGAACAAGGCCGAAACAGTAACGACCGCTCGGCGACTTTTCGACGGGCCAGGCCATCGTCCGGTGCGTCGTCACGATCGGCACGCGCGCCAGAAACGCACCCGCCACCGATGCGCGCATCGGCGTGTTCGACGACTGGACGAACAAGGCTGCATCCGGGCGGACCTTCGCGAACCACCGACGCCGCAGGTCAATGACAGGCCAGCGGTAATCCCGGTCGCCGGCCAGCGTCTCATCGAGCCAGTCGACACGCGCGATCGTCAAAGCGCCCCCATCGTCATCGGCCATGCCCCGGTAAATATCACAGCCCGACAGCGCCACCGTGATCCGCCAGCCGCGATCGATCAACGCGCCGGCCAGGAAACGACAGAACCGCTCCATGCCG
This sequence comes from Phycisphaerae bacterium, assembly GCA_003557125.1. Lineage (GTDB taxonomy): Bacteria > Planctomycetota > Phycisphaerae > UBA1845 > PWPN01 > PWPN01. The sequence continues at coordinate 2,419 of PWPN01000027.1, forward strand.
CCCATCGCGCCGGGATGCGCCGCGACAAGCGCCAGGTGCGGCTGTGAAAGTCGTTCGTCTCGTGCCATGCGGGTCCAGCCCCTGTGCATCGTCACATTCGCTGTGTTTCATCGCATCTTGAAAACCGCGCGGGCTAAAGCCCGCGGCTCTTTGTGCTTATCCCGGTGTCGCAGTCACGCACCGAAATTTACGACTCTCGGAGCTGCATCGCCGGGCACGTTCCGCGGAGTCGATCCCACCCCCGCAGCACGGACATCGGCCAATGCCGCCTTCTGTAAAAAATCTGCATTCGCGGATCGTCCGGGGCGAGGCGCCTCGCAAGCTCCACGAGCCGTCGGTATCCCAGCGATTCACGTCGCCAGTACGCCTCGCGCACCACCCGGAGCACCGGCTCGATCATGTACTGACGAACACTCTCTTCGGGTAACGTCGCGAAAGCCTCCGGGAACCGACGGCCGAACTTCTCCTGGGCAAGCCAGTGGTAGTATGTTTTCACAGCCAGGTGATGGCTCATGTTGCCAGAGTGCCAGCGGATGCGATAGAGCGGGTCGGGCAGGTAGACGAAATGGCAACGTGTCGAAGCTGCCAGCGACATCGCGTAATCATCAGTGCCGCGCAATTCGGGATCGTAGTTGCCGAGCTTCAGGATCATGCTGCGACGCATCATGACCGAAGCCCCGCAGACAGGGTTGCGCTCGAAAATGACGCCCAGGCAATGACCGACAGCCTGATCGCCGCCTGGACGCAATCGTGGAGGTCGGCCCGTGCCCTCGTAAATGATCTCCGATCCCGTGTGTACGAGTGTCTCTTCGGGCGCGCCTTCGAGGATGGCCAACTGTTTTTCAAGCTTGTCGGGGACGAGCCAGTCATCGGCGTCGCAGAATGTCACGTACCTGCCGCGTGCCTGATGCGTTCCACCACCGCGCGCCCCGCCCGTACAGCCTTCGAGGTTGGGCAGAACCCGGACAGGAGGGCCGAAGCTCCGCGCAATGCGTACACTGGCATCGGTGCTTCCGTCGTCCATGACGAGCACTTCGAGCGGTCGGGCCGTCTGCTGTAACACCGACTCGATCGCCTCGCCCAGAGTCCTTTCCATGTTGAGGCAGGGCATAACGACCGTCACAGGCGCGGTGGAAGTGCGATTCATGAAAATGCTCCCGCAAGATCGATATCGGCTTGTGAGCATGGTGCTGGGATCAGATGCGCCGGCTGAGTCTCGTCGTGTCCGACAATGTGCCAGGCGCGCACCTGGTGGACGGGCCCTTCCGTCTTACCGTCCGAGACGACGTTGATCCGGTAGGCCCGATCGTGCCAGTCGTGCTCGGGCAGCCCTTTCTCGTCGGCCAGCGCGACGCCGACCTGGTAGACGCCCTCTCCCAGCGAAAGCGCGGGGAGTTCGACCGCCACGGTCCCGCTCCCCTGCCACGAACCGAGCTCAACGCCGTCCCGACGCGATTCGAACTGATAAAAAAGACCGGCTCCGAACA
>PWPN01000388.1 GCA_003557125.1 Phycisphaerae bacterium
GAGCGCGTTTTCATGACGGGCTGGTCGGCCGGGGCGTATGCGGTGCTGTTTACGGGGCTGCGAAATCCCGACGTATTCCGTGCCCTGTCGATACGGCATGGAAATTTCGATTCCGCCTACGTGGAGCCGTGCATCCCGTTCCTCGACCGTTTCCAGCCGATCCAGATCCTGTTCGGCGATATGGACCTGGTCAAAAGCCAGACACTCGAAAGCATCGAGTGGCTGCGCAGCCATGGATTTCAGCCGACGGTATTGGAAAGGCCTGGCAGTCACCGTCGCGAGCCGAGGCCGATGATGAAGTTCTTCGCCGAGGTCATCCGGGACCGCCCCTGGGTGCGGATGGCTGTCATCGACGATCCGGAGGACGCGATGCGCGTGACCTTCGAGCCGCGTGTCTCTTTCGAGCCGGCCCGCTATCTGTGGGATTTCGGCGACGGCTCACCGCGGGTCAGCGACAAACTGCCGACTCACCGTTATGAAAAACCGGGCACGTTCCCCGTGCGCATGGCTGTCTGGCCGGAACGCGGCGACCCGCACGTGCGCCAAGTCCAGATCATGGTCCCGCGCGCACGGCTCGGCGCCTCGGCTGTCACGAGCGTCAGCGAGCTGCCATGAGCGGATTCTGCTCCTTGCTGTTTCCTGAAATGGTCCTGCTGACAAGGACCGCGCGGGCTGAAGCCCGCGGCCTTTGGTAGGGCATCCGACCGCGTAACACCCGCCGACCGCGTAACGCCCTCAGCGCTCACACGTTGAACCGGAAGTTGATGATGTCGCCGTCCTGGACGACGTAGGATTTGCCTTCGAGGCGGACCTTGCCGGCCGCCTTGGCAGCCTTCATGTCGCCGGCGGCTTCGAGATCGTCGTAGGCGACCGTCTCGGCGCGAATGAAGCCCCGCGCGATGTCGGTGTGGATCTTGCCGGCAGCCTCGAGCGCGGTGTCGCCTCGCCGGACCGTCCAGGCACGCACGTCTTTGTCCCCCATGGTCAGGAACGAAATGAGCCCGGCTGCGTTGTAGCACGCACGCACGAGCCGATCCCGTGCGGGCTCCGTGACGCCGAGATCCGCCAGGAACGCAGCCCGGTCCTCGGGCGGTAGCTGAGCGATCTGCTCTTCCGTTTCGGCGCAAAGGGCGATCGTGTTCCGGGCCGCGTCGTACGTGAACGGTGGCGGGGCGGCTGCCTGGGTGTCGTCGACGTTGATGACTGCGATGAGCGGCAGTTGCGTCAGGAACGCGAACCCCATGAGCATCCGTCGTTCGTCCTCGGCCTGGATGGCTGAAGCGATCGGCCGATCGTTTTCCAGCGCTTCGTAACAGCGTTTCATCAGTTCGAGTTCGCGTTTCTCCTGTTCGCGCGTCTGGGTAGGCTTTTTCACGGATTTTTCGAGCTTTTCGATGCGGTTGCCGACCTGTTCGAGGTCGCAGAAGGCCAACTCGGCCAACAGTTCGTCGAGGTCCGCACGCGGGTCGACGCGGTTGCGGTAGGCAGGCACGCTCGCGCTGTTGAACGCACGGACGACGGCTACGAGTACGTCGCACTGGCGGATGGACGGCAGGGTCTTGCGGAACTCGGCCTGCTGGGCGGCGGTGGCATGACTGAAGCCGGGCACGTCGAGGCAGTCGACGGTCGCCTCGGTCCGTTTGGCGGTCGGGTGCATCGCGTGGAGCAGGTCGAGGCGCGGTTCGGGCACTTTGACGACAGCCAACTGCTCGCCGGGGGTTTGATGGGGGTCGACGGGCTGGCCCGTGATCGCGCGGAACAGGGTCGATTTGCCGCTCTGGGGTGGACCGACGAAGGCGATTTTCATGGCGATGGATTCCCGGGTGTTGTCTTCAAGGACCCCGCTGGCGTGTCCAGATTGAATTGTAAGCCGAGGGCGGCTGCGGTCAATGCGAGGCCTCGCTACGGCCGACGAGTTCCAGCAACGCGCGGGCCGGATCGCGAGTCGCGGGGTCGGTGCTCTCGGCCAGCGCTTCGAGCGGCGCGATGTCAGCCTGTTCGATCGCCTCTTGCAGGGCATCACGCAAGGGTCTGCTGTCGATGATGAGCCGTTTGGCTTTAAGCACGGCGTCGACATTCGTGAAGACCTCGCGCCCGAAAACCGCGCGCTCCGCCTCGCGTTTCCATCGTACCGCCCGCACGTGCATCGTCTGCCCGTTCGGCCAGAGGTCCGAACATCGGAAGTCCCATTCGACGGAGTCGCCGTCCGTGCGCCGGCCGTTCGTTTCGATCACGGGGCCCGCAGCTGTGAGGACGTAGTGGAACGACCGCCCGGGCCATGGATGCGAATCTCTGTCGATGAGGCCCGAGGCCCCCCCGCGACAAGCGCCGCCGAGCTTCGCGCCCCAGACAATCGAGACTTCTTCGTAGTCTTGGCTGTGCGTCTCCTTGAAATTGCGTCTGAAGATCTCCGCGCGACGCGCATCGACGTCTACTTTTTCTTTGTCTTCTTGATCGGGCGCAGGCTCTGCCTGTTCAGCTGCGGTGTCACCCGGCGATGCGTTACCCCCCAACTCGTAGCCGAGTTCCTTCAGCAACGCCCTCGCTTGCGGTTCGGTAAGCGGCTCGCCGGTCGGGTGCAATCGGACTTTTCGAGCGACGAGCTCGACGATGAACTGCTCGGGCGTTTGTGCCTCCTCGTCGTCGATTGCGTCGCAGTCGGCTGTCAGCGGCAGATCGTACCCCGCGCGGGCCAAGATCGTCTTGAGGTCGCGCAAAGCCGGCGGGAATGTCTCGAAGTCGTCAATTTCGCGGGCATATTGAAACTGCCACAGGCCCAGGTCCTTGAGCACCGGCCAGGCTGTTTCGTTCAGGTACGTGTAGAAGTCCGCCAGTTCATAGCGGTCGGCGAGAATCTCGTCCAGAGTCCGCTCGATGACCTGCGGCAGCATTCGGACGATCTCGTCGAGGGTCCGGGCATACTCGGCTAATGAGACTGTCTCGGTGATCGTCTCGTTCCAGGTGTCGATGCCGAAAAGCTCGTAGTCGTCGTATTCGTGTTCGATGCGGTCGACGGACACGCGGTCCATGAAGGGATAGGCGATGAGGTGATAGCTTCGCGGGACCCGGCCTGCCTCGGCGAACGTGCCTGTCGCTTTGAAGTAGACCCATTTTTTCGCGCTGTTGGGGACGGGGGCTTCCTCACAGGTGTCCCATTGCCGTCTCCAGTCGTCGGCCAGCGTGTAGTCCGCCGGCTGGGTCGAGGGTGGGTAGGTCTTGGCACGTCCGAGGGCTTCGGGCGGCAAGCTGTCGTCGCACGGCAGGAGAACTTCGCGTGTGAACCGACCGTCCGGTTCGATGCGGGTCACCGTTTTGTGCTTGATGGGATCGCAGCCGAGCAGCAGGAGCAACGCCGCGGCCAGGTGGAGCCATGGGTGACGCGGGGACGGATGCGGATTGCGCGATAAACCAGCGTGGGCCATCGGGGCGACCTCCAACGGTGCGGGGACATGCGGGGCTCCAGAATGCGTCGAGTATACACTTGGGAGGATACCTTTGAGAAGGGGATTCTTATGTGAACCGGGGATTCCGCGCCGTCGCGTGTGGTATCATGCGATCCGATCCGAAGTTGGGCAACATGCACCAAGCAGGAGGTGCACCGTGTCGTGTAAGCGACATCGTACTTATCGGGATGTGCGTGGTCGGCATGGGCGTCGGATTCGCGCGATCGAAGTGTTTTAAGAATGACAGGATGAAGGATGAAAGCACCCGCCAGGGGCTTTGGGAGTACCCCACACCATACATTGACAGTGACTGACGGGAGTTACGCGTCTGTTCTGGAACAATCCGATATCGATTCATTTCTTCGCATCCGTCGATGGGGGATCGATCATCCGTCGCAAGGTCGCCAGGTTGACGCTGTCGAGGTCGCGGCCGCGGGCGTCGGTGCCCTTGGGC
>PWPN01000040.1 GCA_003557125.1 Phycisphaerae bacterium
CCGCGCAGCGATGACCCGTCCGCCTACGACTCCTGGAAGGTCGAATGCCCCATGGTCATCCGCGACGGGGATCGCTGGCTCATGTACTACTCGGCCATCACCCGCACGGACGGCAAAGCGGACTCGACCATCGCGGTAGCCGAAAGCACGGACCTGATCCACTGGACGCGCCTCCAGATGGTCCTGCCGCGCGGCCGGGCCGGCGAATTCGACCACGGCGGAGTCAGCGGGCCCTTCGTCTGGAAGGAAGGCGACCGCTTTTTCATGATCTATCCGGGCTTTCCGACGCTGGGCTACGAGACCTGGCCGGGCAAGCATGGCCTGGCCACCTCGACGGACGGCCTGACCTGGACGCGCTCGCCGCACAACCCCATCCACGGGCCGGGAGCGTCCGGCTCATGGAACGACGCCATCGTCTACAAGGCCTTCGTCCTCAAACGCGACGGGACCTACTGGATGTTCTACAACGCCAAGGGGCACGAACAACGCAACGAACAGATCGGGCTGGCGACCTCCGACGACCTCGTCCATTGGACCCAGCACCCGGCCAACCCGCTCATCCGCGCGGGCGACCCCGAAAAAGACCGCGACCACCGCATCATCGCAGACCCCTGGATCATGCGACGCGATGGCATCTGGGAGATGTACTATTTCGCGTTCGACGGCCGAAACGCACGCGAACACCTCGCGACCTCGCACGACCTGATCCACTGGACGAAGAGCCCCTACAACCCGATCATGGATGCCGGCCCGCCCGGATCCTATGACGATATCCATTGCCACAAACCCAGCATCGTCGAGCACGAAGGCGTCATCTACCACTTTTACACAGCCTGCGCCTCCCGCCCGGACGGCGACGGCGAATACCGCGCCATCGCACTGGCGACCTCGGTCAAACTCCCGGGGGTCGCCTACCGGGACGACTGAGACGAGTCGGCCACGCCATGCCCCGCCCGACTCCAAAAGACGATCCCAAAGCATTTTGGTCGGCCTTGCGTCGAGGAATACCGCATTGGGCGGACATTGGGCTTAAAGAGCTGATATTAGCCCGGTATGGGAGGGCGGCAGAAAGTTACGATAATTTTGGACTTTTTTCGGAGTCGCTCAGCCGATATCTTTCATGGCGCGGGGGTTATTGACCATTGCTCCCGAATACCCTAAGCTCATACATTGGTCAGACTTGTGCTTTGCGAACTGGCGGTCGGGCTGCGCGACGTCGTCGTCGCTTTTTGCCCGGCAGGGGACAGCTGAGAGCACCACTCGATTTGCAACGATGTGTTTGAGTTTACAAACACGAAGGCCATACGCGTCCCCGAATCGCCTTTAAGTAGTTATGAATGAGGATGTTAGCGACCTGGTGGCCGGCAAGAATCCGACTCGTGCGCACTTAATCACGCGCCTACGAAAAAGGATTTTTCGTCCCGCTTCGGCAGACGCAAGGATGCGGGCAGTGCCATACTCGCCCTGTGGGCTAGGTCCGGTTCGGGAGGCCGGCATCTCAGAATCGTCAGACCGCACGGATTCAATGCCTTTGGCCGATGGATAGATTATGCGCCGGCCCTCATGACTTGCTGCGTACGAAGACCAAAGCCGCCGCACCGACCCTGATAGGTCCCACAGGGACAGGGAGGGACATGGATGGATAACGTTGCAAGTCAGGGCCGCCCCGGCAGCCCCCGGCGTGCGAAATTGAAACCGCCGCATGGGGAATCTGCCATCGAATCGCCCCCAATTACCCTGCCTCGACCGATGTTCGAAGGCCGACTCTTGACGCGCGATACGAATGTGCTGATCACCGGTGCGACGGGTCTGATCGGAGGCGAACTGATACGCCGACTGCTCAGCAGCGACATCGGCCGCGTATCCTGCCTGATCCGCCCCAGTGAGACCGCGGATGCCCGCAGCCGACTCATCGAGCGCCTGCGGCTCAGCGGGGACAGCCTGGTCGAGTCGGATGATCGCCTGGAAGCGCTGGCAGGCAATGTGGCGATGCCCGACTTCGGACTTTCCGGAAACGATTTGGCCAAAGTGGCCGACTCCGTGGACATGATCATCCATTGCGCGTCGGAACTGTCCTTCATCCGCGATGCCCATTGCCTGGAAACGAATGTCTCCGGCATGCACAACCTGATCGCACTGGCCCGCCGTTGCCGCCGCAATCCGCTGATCGTCCATCTCGGCACGGTCGCCAGCTGCGGTGCAGTGACCCACCAGTGCCTCAGTGAAAACGACATCTGCGATCCCGACAACGAGCACCATAATGAATACACGCGCTCCAAAGCCATCGCCGAGCGCGTGCTTCGCGACTCCGGCGAGCCCTGCCTCATCCTGAGGCCTTCGATCACGCTCAGCGCAGGGATCCCCGCACGGAAATTCGCCCGGGCGATCGCCTGGTTCATCCCCCTGCTTCAGGAATTCGAAGCTGTCCCGATCGACCCTGCCTCGCGTGTCGATATCGTGCCGGTCTCGTTCGTCGCCGACGCCATCGACCGCCTGCTCCGTAAGCCGTACCTGCACCATGACTGCTACAACATCTCGGCAGGCCCCCACGCGGCCACGATTTGCGGGCCGGTGTTCGCGTTTCTGGACCATTTTTACAAACGCGCCGAGCCGCTCAAACTGATCGCGCCATCACAGTGGACCAAGGAGATCCATCGCCGCTACCTGGGTTCCGCCCAGCGGCGCAAGCTGTTCTCCACGTTCCGCTACTACCTGCCGTTCCTGAACATGGACGTGGTCTACGACAACGCGCGTCTGCGGGCCGAACTCGGCGACGCCTTCCCGATGATCACGCCCGCCTACGAGTACGGCCCCCATCTGCTGAACCTCATCGCGGGCGAAGAGAAGACCACCCGGCGAATCGTCGAACGCCTGAAAGCGACCGGCTGACCGACCTGCCCGTGCACTAACGGTTCGGCCCCTCGTCTTGCAGCATCCGCGCGGACAATGCTGCACCAAGAAATTCCTCGGCTGTTCACAGCCGAACGCCCCCCTACACTTAAACATCGGCCCGTATGAGCCCATGAAGACTCATGAAAACACTGTTCCACGAAAACGGAACAGGCCATGCACGGGCCTGGGCAGGGTGGCCTTGGGCAGGGCGGAGGAATAACCATGGCGACCGTCAAATCGCACGGCACGTTGAATGGGATCGACACCGAGGCTTTACAGAAGACGATGGATGAAGTGGCACATGACCCAGCCAAGGGCATGGCCCGGTTCCAGGTCACCACCTCGTGGCAGGGCGGCACGCGCAGCCGGACGCGCGTCGAGCGCTGGCGGCTGGGCGGGCAGGACCACCCCAAAAACTTCACGATCGACATCGATGAGCCGCCGCAGCTGCTCGGCACGAACTCGGCCGCCAACCCGCAGGAGTACCTCCTGGCTGCTGTCAACGCCTGCATGATGGCCACCTACGTCGGGGCCTGCGCGATGCAGGGGGTCGAGCTCGAGTCGCTGGAGATCGAGACGGCGGGCGAGCTGGACCTTCGCGGGTTCCTGGGCATCGACAAAAATGTCCCGCCCGGCTACGAGCAGCTCTCGTACACGGCCCGCATGAAATGCAACGGCACGCGCGCCCAGTGCGAGGCGGTCCACAACTGGGTGATGACTACGTCCCCGAACTTCTGGACCATGGCCAACCCCATCCGGATGAACGGGAAGCTCGAAATCGTGTGAGGCATTGCCATTATGCATGCATATGCACGCCAACCCACCAACTCGTAGCGACATATACCAGTTGGAGCAAGTAAAGGATAATTACCCAAGCATCCAGGGCGCCTAGTGCCGTTTTCGGTGGGTGACTTTCGTTTTCGCAAGTCCTCTTAAAGTAGGGGGTTGCGCCTCGGCGTCATTCATGGTAGAGAGGGTCTCC
>PWPN01000219.1 GCA_003557125.1 Phycisphaerae bacterium
AGGACCCATCAGCAAGCCGTCGTAGAGGGCCTACCGATTCACGCAGGTTCAGGCCTGATTATTGTCATTGGCGCATCTGTAAGATCAGAGGGTTTAGTGTGGACCGAACTGTCGAGTCCGGTCGTACCGGGGGGGCCCTTTAGTTCTACGCGTCGCACCTGCGATCTGGGGGTTGAGGGAATCGATGCCCACAATTCGACACATTTCAAGTCGGGCGCTACGATTTGGTCCGCGAGGCGACTCGCACTGGGTCTAACCCACGTCGTTGGGCTGGTGCGACGAGATCCGTCGCAAACCGGAATCAACCGGCCGCAGGGGGAGTGTATGCCAAGAGTGACTCAGTCAATGGTCAATAGAGTGATCGATACGATCTCCGCGATATCGAAGTCTCCCGACGTGATTTATTACAACATAGGGATTACTGACAACCCCAGGCGACGCCGTGCTCCGTACGCATCTTTGGCGCCGTACTACAGGCACTTTGCTGTGCTTGAAGTGGACCTAACTGCGAACCAGGCATTGACGTTGGAGCAGAAGGCGTTTGAAGAGCTTCAGAGTGACGCAAGACGAGTATCATGGAAGAAGTATGCGCCAATTAGGAGGGATGCTCCATACAGGCCCAGTTTAGGGGGAAGAGCCAGGGAGAACGGAGCGTCGTATTTTTTCTACATGGCGTGGCGTAGCGAGTAGAGTCACGAACCAAGTACGCTGTGGCGAATGTTGGACAAATTCCCAACTACCTCATAGTTCGCGCCTGCTTGGTGTCTCTGTTCCCACGCGAAGGCACCCGCGGCCGGCGTATCGTCGGCGTCACAACCGCGACTTTCCGCGTGCCGCGTAGTCTGATCCGGTTCCGGGGAAACCAGCTGTCAGTACCGCTCGGCAATCCACCCTGCGAGCATCCGGTGTGGGAGCGTACCGCCGGAGATCGGCACACGCACTGTCACGTCGGCCCGGAATTCGGCGTGGTGCTCAAACGCAAAGCGGGACGTCAGTCCACGCAATGCAATGGACTGATAGGGCGGCTGCCCATCGAATCCCGGCGGCACTAGCGCGGAGAGGATGTTGAGAGCCAGGTCCGAGGCCCCCGAACCCTCGAAGCCCCAGTCCCAGCCGGAGTCCGAATGCAGCATGACGCTGTAAGGGAGTTCGGCGCGCGCGATCCGATTGCCGGCTCCGTCGATTTCGCGCCAGAGCACAATGTCAGCGGTGAACGGATTCGTGACCAGGGCCAGCACCGGAGGAACGGGTCCCCAGGCCCTGCCTGCGAGCGGCGGGCACGCCTCCAGGCTCTTTGCGCGGCAGTCATTGATGGGCCCTGAATCGGGGATGCTGGCCCCACATGCGGGGCACCATCCAATCACGCCTTCTGGCGCGCCCGGTGTATCCGCGCGCGGCCATGCCAGCCATTCCGATCCGGCGTTGCGTGCCATTGCCTACACCCTCAATGCCAGGGCGAGAGGATAACCCGCATGGCCGCTGACGCTAAGCAGTGCTGGCGGCGTGGCACGGTTACCGCAGCAGGCGAAGGCGGCGTCGGATCAGTCCCAAGACCACGGCTGGGATAAGCAGGAAGGCGGCTGGGAGCGCATAGCCGGGCACAGGCATGGCGGGGTGCAGGTAGCCAATGCAAAGGCCGACAGCCGTCGAGACCACGATGCACAGGCACACGTTGTCCGTCGTGATCTGGATGGATTGGAGTCTCGTCCTGGGCGTGACAGGGAGGTCGGCAATGCTCCAGAGAAGGCCTGCGCACGCTACTAGAATCAGTGCGGCGAAGCCGACCGCAACGAGCGCGCCCCAGCTCGCACTGCCAACAAAGGCCGATAGCCCACCAAGCAGAGCAAGCCCGCCCGCGCCTGTGGCAGTGGCGGCGATGCGGTCAGTCTTCATGCTGAAACCTCCCTCGTCGAGGCGTGTGTTGCAACAAGTGGCTGTGCGTCGGTGTTCGCTGGTCCGCGGCGGAATACCGCGAGATGGAACCCTCTCCGGTCGGGAGCGGATCGCCGGGGGGTTACCTGCCGGCAGGGGGTCGACCATGACGCCACTGACTATCGACCGATGGCCAAGCTGCTCGGCCTCGTCGGCAACGGTGGCAGTTCCCGTGATTGGGCAACGACCCACTTTCCTCTCTTTCCCCCGCCAGACGGATTAGGCTGGGAAACAGGGATGCCGGGACCATCGCTCCATGTGGGGGTAGACCGTTGCGCTGCGCCACCTCCCGCGCCCGGCCATTGACCGGCCGGGCGTAGCCCTGGCGAAGGATCCCCGCCGGAGTCGGTGCGCCCCATGGGAGATTGGTCACTAGCGGTGCGTGTGTGGTTTGGGACTACAGGGGGAATGGATGTGGGCGTGAAGCACGGACCTTCGCGCGCATGACCCGGGATTGCATTCAAAACCGCGCCCAAGTAGAGTAATCGTCGAACTCGCCAAGGGAGGCCTACAGTGTATATTGATCCAGATGACGGCGGGCCGAGCCGCATTTAAGCAAGGCCACCACGAACGCAGTCGAAAACGCCCCGATCCCCCATAATCGAGGCGTTTTCGTTTCAGGCCTCGGAAGAAAAGAGGTGCGCGTAATCCGCGCGTCGGTCAGTGACCCATTTCCGCCGCGCCTCTCTATCGGCACAGGGCGAGTGTGCGACGTCCTCCAGCAACTCCTCCAGTGCCTCGGCAAGATGCTCCTTGGGAGTGTCTTCCATCCGATCTCGCACATAGATCACAGTATCGCGAAACTTGAACCGGTTGAATCCAATCTCGATGGACGTATCACGACAATAGGCCTCAAGCCTAGTAACCCCTTCCAGTGCATCGGATCTCGCGGACTCCTTGTCCGGAATCATCCCCCGCGCGATCTTGTCGTCCTCGTTGAGGACCCCTTCATGATAAAGCGCGGCGAGAAAGAAGCACCGTGTATTAATCGTATTTATCTCGACCCAGTCCAGCCAACCGGTGACTTCCCGCACTCGTTGGCGAACTGTCTCCAAGTGGCGATTCTGTAGATCCAGAGCGCTCAAACGCTGACGAGCGTCCCGAGCCTCCATCAGTGCGCGATCGGCATGCATGAACGCGCGCACCAGTGCTCGAGGACGCTCGGCGGGATCATCGAACCAACCAGCCCGTGCCAGCCACTCATGAGCGCTTCGATCAAGAGCGGCCTGAGCTCGCTGCGTTTCCGCAGATATGTGTGTCATCTGACGAACCACATCATGTGCCGAAACGGTGATGTCATCCCGAATCTGATGGCGAAGCGTGTTTGCGTGCGCATTCAAGCCCAGTATAGCGGCAAGCGTGATGAACGCCGCCAGTAGCCCCAAAGCAGTCAGGCTGATGATGACCACGGAGAGGATATTCCCCGCATAGCCTTCATCCGGCATGGAAGGTGCGCTGCCATTCCGTGCCTCTGTGAGATCACGTGCTGCATCCATGATGGAGAACAGACCACCCCAACCCTCAAGCACAACAGGGATCAGGAATATGGCAGTGGCGATACCGAGAACTAGAAAAAGGGCCACCGCGATATCAACAAGGCATGCGGCCAGAGGGCCGAAGGCGGCGCTGAAGTTCTTGGAAAGGGATTGTGGCCGTGGATGCGTCATGCCGCCTCCGTTGCGTGTGAAAGGATCTGCGTATTGTAGAGGCTGCACAATGGACCACAAACGTTATGATGCACGTATGGCGCGATCCAGTTGCGGTCCACTATTCAGCAGGCAAGTGCGAGCGAACCCAACGAGATTCGAAATATGACGGGCAACACGGAGGCGATGGCATACAGAACTCTCCGCGCTGCATACTCAAGGGCAATAAGAAAGCGTCGATCCGCCGCGGTTGAGTGTGAGGGAATGTACTTACATCAGCGAATCGTTATCCCG
>PWPN01000001.1 GCA_003557125.1 Phycisphaerae bacterium
CGATCTTGCCGCAAAGTCGGCGGGTCGCGGCGGCCAGCCCGGCGGTGCCCGGCATCGGCTCGATGACGTCGGCCACGCCGCCCTGCCGATCGAGCATCGTCCGCAGTGCCCGCATCTCGGTGAGCTTGGGCTCCATGACCAGCGCGAGACTCGCTCGGCCGCACCCCTGGCCGTCCAGCCACGTCACGGGTACGGGATGGTCGCGAAACCAGTCCCGCGCCGCCGGCGTGATCAGCGCGTCCTTCGGCAGCGCGATCGGCTTCCCGGTGCGGAGCAGATCGTCCAGCAGAATCGCTGTGACCACGGCCCGACCCATACGTACGCGTCCTCGCTTGCTGTTCCCCGCTCGTTATCGCCCATTCACCCCGGCCATCACGCGCTCGGGCTGATCGCAAAGGCACATCACCCACCAGCGTGCCGGTGATGTGTCATCGTGAACCATCTGGCGGGTGTAGATCCCGTCGCTGCTGAGCACGACGACGTCCCCGGACCCGGCCCCGAGCTCGTCGAGCGCCAGGATCGGATCGTTCGATGCCGCCCCGATCGGCTCGACGACGAGCATCCGCGCGCCGCACAGCGAGCGGTGCTTGACCGTCGAAACGCCATGGCCGACGACCCGGCCGAGTATCATCGTTCACGCTCCTGGACCTGCAGGCACTCCCTGCTCACCTCATCAACATCGTCTCATCACGTCCCGACGCCGTTCTCATCGCTCCGACGCGACCCCGCACACGCGCCCACGAACATCAGAGGATTCGCAGGTTGTCGACCATGATGCATCGTCGCTGGCGCGTGTAGGTCAACGGGCTCGTAATGCCTTCGCCGGTCGGCGAGGCGATCGAGTAACTGCCGGACCCTTCGCCGCCTGCACCGAGGCCGGCCATGCAGGGCCCGTTCTTGACGAAGATCGTCGTATTGGCAGCCTTGCCCATCTTGGTCATCGTCTCGACGTTGCGCGACCAGCAGATGGCTGTATGCCCGAAGCCGTGCTCGAACTTGACAGCCAACCGGATCGCGTCGTCGACGTTGCGGCATCGCATGACCGGAAGGAACGGCATCATCTGTTCGCAGGGCAGCCACGGGCTGTCCTCGCCGACTTCGCCGTAGAGCATTTGCGTGCCCTTGGGAACCTCCAGGCCGATCGCCCGGGCGAGCACGTCGGGGTCTTTGCCGACGAATTCCTTGTTGGCGACCCAGTGCCCGCTCTTGTCATCCTTGTGGATGGCGGCACGCGTGAGCGCTTCGATCTGGTCGCCCGTGAGCCGATAACCGCCGTGGCGGCTCATCGCATCGAGCAGCCCGTCCGCCACCGACGCGACGACGAACACTTCCTTCTCGCCGATACACAGCACGTTGTTGTCGTAAGCGGCCCCGAAGATGATGCCCTAGGCCGCCTTTTCGAGGTCGGCGGTCTCGTCGACGACGACGGGCGGATTGCCCGGGCCGGCGACGATCGCTTTCTTGTTGCTGGCCATTGCCGCAGACGCCACGCCGGGGCCGCCCGTAACGCAAAGAACCTTGACGTCCGGGTGCGCGAAGATCGCATTGGCCGATTCGAGCGTGGGCTTCTCGATGAGGCAGACGAGGTTGTCCAGGCCGGTCTTTTCGCGGATCGCGCGTGTAAACCGCTGGGTCGCCAGCACGGCCGACCGCACGCCCGACGGGTGCGCATTGACCACGATCGTGTTGCCGGCTGCGATCATCATGATCGCATTGCACGCCAGCGTCGGGATCGAGTGGGTCACGGGCGTGATCACGCCGAGAACGCCGTACGGCGCATGCTCGGTGACGGTCAGGCCGTTGTCGCCGCTGACAGCCTCGGTCGTCAGCATCTCCATGCCGGGGATGGACCGACCGATGACCAGCAGCTTTTCGATCTTGTGATCGAGTCGGCCGATCCCGGTCTCGTCGAGCTCGAAGCGGGCGAGTTCCTCAGCCTGCTCGATGCAGATTTTCCGGATGCACTCGATGACCTCGGCGCGGGTCTTCAAGGTGGCGGCTGCGAGCTTCTGCTGGGCAGCCTTGGCGGCCGCGACGGCTTCGCCGACGTCCTGGAAGATCCCGTCCGCGCCACCGGCCCGCACCTGCGGGCGAGCGGCAGGTGCCGGCGAACCGTTCGCACCGTTTCCGCCTCCGCCCAATCGGCTCAGCACTTCACTGACGACATCCCGGATCAGCGATTCATCGATTGACGCGCTCATCTTGCGTGCTCCCTGTTCTTTTCAAAAGTCGGCCCGCCCCAAGGCCTGCGTGACGCTCGCCTTTTCCGGCAGGTCACGATCCGCCGCCTTTAGCGCGACGAGCGGCTCTTCTTGTAGACGCCCTTTCCGCCCGACTGGATCTCCTCGATGATGCCGACGATGACGGCATCGGTCGGAACGTTCTTGGTCGATTCGGTCAGCCGGGCAGAGCTTCCCTGCGTCACCAGCACGATGTCACCTTCACCGGCGCCCAGCGTGTCGATGGCCACAGCCACCCGGCCCGTCGAGGCCAACGCGCCCGGCGTATCGCCTTCGACGGTCATCGCCTGGACGAGAAGGAGCTTACGGCCGACGACGCTTTCGATCTTCTGCGAAGCGACGACGCTTCCGGTCACCTTGCCGATGAACATGATCCTTATCTCCCGCCCCGACTCCGGGGCCCTGCCCGCTTCGGGCACCGTGGCGCGCAGCCGTCACGGGCATGCGCTCCACCGTCCGCCCTTCGGCCGACTCACTTGGTGGGCAGTACCTTTTCCACTTCGACGTGCGGCCGAGCGATCACGTTGACGCTCACCACCTCGCCGACCTTGGCGGCACCGGCGGCACCGGCGTCCACCGCCGCCTTGACCGCAGCCACGTCGCCGACGAGCATCACCGACACGAGGGCCGAGCCCACCTGCTTCCAGCCGCGGTACGTGACATTGGCAGCCTTGAGGGCCGCGTCCGTCGCTTCGACCAGTGCCGTCATGCCGCGCGTTTCGATGATTCCCAATGCTTCCTGAGCCATCTTGACGATCTCCTGTTTATCAGCGGCCCAGCCCGGGCCGATGTTTCGCTTCCTTTTTCTACCAGTCCTGCATCCTTCGATCGTTCATGCAAGGCGCTGTTCGCGCCCCTCGTGCAGCCATCCGTTACCGGCTGCGTCCTTCCAGTACGTCGCGCGTCTGCCGCGCGACGATGAGTTCCTCATTCGTCGGGATCACCATGATCCGCACGGGCGCATCGTCGGGCGAGAGGGTCATCTCCTGGCCGCGAATCTCGTTGCGTCGTTCGTCGAGGACGATGCCCGCGTAGTCCATCGCACGGCAGACTTTGCGGCGGAACGCACAGCCGTTCTCGCCGATGCCGCCGGTGAAGACGAGCGCGTCGGTCCCGTTGAGCACCGCGAGGTAGGCCCCGATGTAGTGCCGGACGGACTCGACGAGCACGTCGATCGCCAGCGCGGCCCGCGCGTTGCCCTGGGCGGCTGCCTGCTCGATATCGCGGATATCGTTGCTTACCCCGCTGATGCCCAGCAGCCCGCCCTTGGAGGCCATCTGCTGGAGCGCCTCTTCGAAGGTGATCTCGAAGGCCCCGAGCACCTTGAGCAGGGCGTACGGATCGAAGTCGCCCACGCGATTGTTGTGCGGCAGGCCGGACTGCGGCGTCGTGCCGAAACTGTTGGCCACGCTCTTGCCGTCCCGGATCGCGCAGATCGAGCTGCTGCCTCCCACATGGCACGAGATCACGCGCAGGTCGTCGCGACCGAGCAGCTCGCTCGTGCGGGCCGCGATGTAGCGGTGGCTCGCGCCGTGGAACCCGTAGCGCCGCACGCCGGCCTCCGTCCAGGCCCAGGGGACCGCATAGGTCGTTCGCGAAGCGGGGATATCCTGGTGAAAAGCCGTCTC
>PWPN01000241.1 GCA_003557125.1 Phycisphaerae bacterium
ATAGCTGAAGGAGTCGCGCCGTGGGTGACGCTGCCGCGGATGTTCTGCGCTGCCTCGGTCCCGGCCGCTGGAACGCCGAGAGACCCCCATGCATCGTGTGACCAATCGGCACCCGCTTGCAGATCACGCAACCAACCTGCGCCAACCGGCCCCGGAACGAGTTCCTCACAGGAGGGGAAGTCCCACTCGGCAAAACGCGATCCATAAACAGGGGCAACGTCATGCATACTGAAAACGACCGAGTCTCCAGGCACCCCGAGCACGGACCCGACGACGGCAAGTTCAACCGCCGCCGATTCATGGAATGGGCCGCGGCCATCGGGGGCGCTATGAGCTTGAGCCCGCTTCTGGCAGCGGAGCAGAAGGCGGACGACCTGGATCGGCTGAACCCCACAGGGGAAGCCAAGGGCATCCATCCGGGCCGCGTGGCCTGGATCCATGCTCCCCAAGTCGTTAAGTGGGACGGGCCGGGCGACGGCCACTGGTGGGAGAACGACCGCGTGAGGCAGGCCGGCGCCGACGCTATGATGACCCGGGCCGTTTGCGAGCTGACCGGGGCGGGCACCGTCGCCGAAGCGTGGTCCAAGCTTTTCCGCCACTACAACGCCACCCATGGCAAAGGCGACGTCGGCTATCGCCCCGGCGAGAAAATCCTCATCAAGCCCAACTGGGTGGGCATGATCTGGCGGGAATACGTCGTCGATCCCGAGACCTACACGTTCTCCCGGCGCCCCGACTACATGAACACCGCGCCGCAATTGCTTCTGGCCCTGCTCCGCCAGCTTACCGACGCAGTGGGGATAGCGCAGACCGACATCACCGTCTGCGATAGCTTGGCCTACCTGGTCCACGAGTACTACGGCATCCTGCACGGGGAGTTCCCGCAGGTTCGCTACGAGGACTATGCCGGCCGTTTCGACCGCATCCAGGTGACGACCTCCACGGTGCCGCTTTATTGGAGCTGCCGGCCCGACGACGTCGCTCAGGATTACCTGCCCACGAGTTTTGCCGAGGCGGATTACCTAGTGAACTTCGCGAACCTCAAGGCCCACCAGGGTTCGGGCGTGACCCTTTGTGCCAAGAACCACTACGGATCGCTGGTCCGCTGGCCGGTCGAGAAGGGTTACTATAACATGCATCCGAACTGCTTTTCCAGGGAAACCCGGATCTACCGCCCGCTGGTCGATCTGATGGGCCATGCCCACCTCGGGGGCAAGACGGTGCTGCACCTGATCGACGGGCTGTTTTCCGGGCTGCACCCCAGGGATCCGGCGCCGCAACGGATGCAGTCGCCGCCGTTCGGCGGCCGCTGGCCGTGCAGCCTGTTCGCCTCGCAGGACCAGGTGGCGATCGACTCGGTGGCCTTCGATTTCCTGTGGACCGAGTGGACGGACTATCCACGGCAACCCGGCGCCGATGACTACTTGCACGAAGCGGCCCTGGCCGGCAACCCGCCCTCGGGCACCTTCTACGACCCCCACCACGCCACAGCGACGGAACGGCTGGCGAGCCTCGGCGTCCATGAGCATTGGAACAATGCCGAGGAGAAGAAATACTCCGGCAATCTGGGCACCGGGCCGGGAATTGAGCTGGTCGGCGTGACCCTGTAACAAAGCCCTCACCCCCAACGCAGGTATTCTTACCTTAACTCCAATGGCCCTTCTTGCTCATCACCAAACCACTTGATTTCCACTTCCAGACTGTGCTGCACCCCCCTTGCTCCTTTGTCCTCATCCTCCACCTGCACTTCGAGAACCATACTTTCGGGAAGCTGCAATGCAACCTCCTCCTGCCCCTGACTCAAGACTACCTGGCCCTTCGAAATCCGGTCAGCCAATAGATGCAAGAACTCACTCACATCTGACCGGTTTTTCCGCTCTTCGGTCTTGAACAGCCTTGTTTCTTTGCCCATTATCATCTCCTCTTCTAACCCGCATATGTCATCAGAACGTTACATTGCGCGCATGGAAAAGGCCTTCAAGCCTTGTATATTGGGTGTTTGAGAAGCATCCAACACACCTGGCAAGGAGGCCCAACCAATGACAGAGTGTAACCGAGAGCCGCTGCTGTTTTCCAGTCTGAATCGCCAGGAAATCGTCGCGGATTTCGACGGTCTCAACTCGTTCCCCTTTCCAACAGCGGACGTGTGCGACTGCGCTGTGACTCAAACTGAGCGGTTCACGGCCATCGGCGCGTTGTAACTCCAAAGAGCCGCGGGCTTGAGCCCGCGCGGTCGAACGCGCCGTTGAGCCGTCTGCAGGGGGCGGCCGCTACAGGATGGATCGCGTCACCTTGCTTCAGGGGGGTGTGCCCACACCGGGCGGCGTGCCGGTGATCCGCAGGTGGATCTCGTCGAGGATATCGGTCTCGGTGGTACGGTCACGGGCGACGAAGACCCATTCCTCGCGGGCGCGTGGGGAGGCGGCGCCGGCACGTTCGCTCGGGGTGGCAGTGGGCCGATCGTCGCCGCGTTCCGGCGCGAAGGCGGCCCGCTCGACCGTATCGAACCGTTCGATGCCGACCTGGCAGCGTACGACGATGCCGCCGGGCTCTTCGCTGAGTCGTACGATGGCAGTCTCACGGTGGCGGTTCGGCGAACGGACCCAATCGCGCAGGCGGGCCTGACCGTGCGCGCCGGTGATTTCCTGAGGCTCGGTGACGAGCATGGATCCCGTGGATCGTTCCGTATCGATGCGGAACCGCTGCCGCAGCACCTGCATCGTGGCGGCCCGCGTCTCGGTCAGCGTCGCGTCCGGCAGTCGGCGGGTTGCGAAACCTTCGCCCGCGAACTCCGGCCCGCGTCGTGCCATCTCGCGGTCCGGGCAACCGGTCGCCATCACCAGCACCCATCCGCCCACGAACAAACCGACCCGTCGCATCGTGATCGCTCTCATCAGAAGGACTCCTTGGTCAATGAAGGCAGACATGGGATCGTCGGCTGGCAGCAAACCGGCCGGCGTGACTCCGCCCGACAAAAACTCCACACATCCAGGACGTTCCACATTGTCGTGTCGCGTTGTTGTCCCGAAGTCTGATGCATCCGTACAGCATTGTAGCGATTGTTGCTGCCGGGGCACACGGGGCCTTCGGTCACAACACGCAATGCACAGCGATGCACAATGTGTGCCAAAGACGGCCGCTACAACCGCCGGGTGCCACTGGCGGCTTGTCCGCCAGTGCGGTCATGCCACGTGCAGACGGGCGAGACGCCCGTACCACCCTGGACCGCTCCCTCGCGGTCGTACCACCGCGCGGGCTAAAGCCCGCAGCTCTTTGGGTTCACGGCGCTGCGACCACCAAACCGCTCACCGCTCTTGGCCGGTCGTCTCATCGATTTCGTCGAGGGCGACGACGCGTGCTTCCTCCGCATGCAGGGGGCGATCTTTGCAGAGATAGCCGATCGCCCCGAATGCCCCGGCCATCAACATGTATCCCACCGCCAGGCTGTAGCCGCGCCAGGCGAATGCGCCCTCGGCCGGCGACGTGAAGGCGAGCAGGTAATCGATCTGATTGCCCATCAGCTGATAGGCATGCATGAGCCCGAGGAACGTCAGAAGGGCCGCGGCCAACGACCAGAACATCGCATGGTAATAGCGCTTATCGATCAAGTGCGCGGAGATGGCAGCGATGATCATGCAGGTGAAGATATAGCCGCGTTCGAGAATGTTGAGGCCATGGATGAGAAAACCGTTGACCTGGGTGTTCATGCCGAGGTGCGGGTGATCCGATTCGATGAGTTCCTGCATCGTGCTCGCCCTCGGGCGATGGGTCGCGACGGCGGGCTCGGGTGCCTGGGTTTCGGCTGTGGCGGGCTCTTCGGTGAATGCCTGCGGGGCGTCGGTCGCCTCGGCTGTGGCTGAGTTCG
>PWPN01000316.1 GCA_003557125.1 Phycisphaerae bacterium
AGCAATGGTCGACAAGGACGGCCGCCACGGGGGGCGGCCGCTACGAAGCCACGGAGGAGCGATCAGGGTGATACGGGCATCTCGCGTCTCGCCCGTGATGTGCCGACCGCACTGGCGGACAAGCCGCCGGTGGCACCCACGGGAGACACGCGGGTGAGTCATTCACAACGCCGAACAGAGCGATGCACGGTTTGCCTCTGACGCCCGAGGTCCTTGTGGCCGCCTACGCCAACGCCATTTTTCCGATGGACGTGGAAGGCTCGATTCACTGGTTCAGCCCGGACCCCCGCGCCATCATCGAACTCGACGCCTTCCACGAGCCCGGAAACATCGCGCAACTGCGACGTAGCGGACGCTTCGAAATCCGGATCGATACTGCCTTCGAAGATGTCATCCGGGCTTGCGCGGATCGACCGGAAGGGACCTGGATCTCCGAGCCGATCGTCAAGGCTTATTGCCAGCTGCACCGGCTCGGCACAGCCCATTCGGTCGAGAGCTGGCGTGAAGGAACGCTCGAGGGCGGCCTGTACGGCGTCGCGCTCGGCGGTGCGTTTTTCGGCGAGTCGATGTTCTACCGCAGTACCGACGCGTCGAAGGTCGCGCTCGCTGCCCTTGTCGAAAGGCTGCGGGAACGGGGCTACCAGCTGCTCGACATACAATTCCTGACGCCGCACCTGGCAAAGTTTGGCGCGGTCGAGATTTCACGCGATGATTACACGCGGCGATTGAAGAAGGCTTTGCGTATCACCACGCGATTCGTCGATTGACGGGTGGACATCTCCGCGAAAGGAGTCGCATTCGTGACCGGGACAGGAACGGCCCACAACCCGCTGGCCGACGATGCGACCTACGTGCGCAACATGGCCGCCCTGTTCCGCTCGGACATGGATCTCGCCCAGCGCATCGACGAATGCGAACCGGACGCCACCGTCACGATCGCCCCCGCCCGGCGGGGAGGCGCGACCGCGTCGGTGGTCTCCGCCCGGACGGGCATGCCGGTCTATCTCCACAGCCGGATCGACCCGGAAAGCGAGGCGGAGCGGTTCGCCGAATCGATCGCCCTCGGTGAGCACTTCTGCTTCGTCATGGGCGGCTTCGGCCTGGGGTATCATCTGCGTGCACTCGCGCGACGCCTCAAGGGCGATTCATTCATCGTCGTCACCGAACCGAACCTCGCCCTGATCCGTGCCGCCCTGGAAACGGTCGACCTGACCGACCTGCTGACGGACAACCGTTGCGTCATCCTCACAGGATCCGACAAAGGCGAGATGCACAGCCGACTCGGGCCGCACAACACGCTCATGATGATGGGCGCGCAGTTCGTCACGCACCCTGCAAGCGAACAGGCTGCCGGCGCGTTCCACGCCCACATGCGTCAACTGGTGACCGACTACATGACCTTCTGCCGCATGAACATCGTGACGCTGGTCACCAACAGCCGTATCACGTGCCGCAACATCGCTAACAATCTGCCGAGGTACCTCGCGACGCCGCCGATCGACGTGCTGCGGGATCGTTTCAAGAGCGTTCCCGGCATTGTCATCGCAGCCGGCCCGTCGCTCCGGCACCACATCGATCGACTGGCCGACCTTCAGGGCCGTGCGGTCCTCGTATCCGTCCAGACGACCTTCAAGATGCTTCTGGAGTGCGGGATCGAGCCGCATTTCGTCACCTCGCTCGACTACCACGAGATGTCGCGTCGCTTTTTCGAGGGCATCCCGGGCGACTGCCGTACGCACCTTGTCGCGGAGCCCAAGGCCACCTGGCACGTGGCCGACAGCTACCGAGGGCCGGTTTCGATGCTCGACAATCCGTTCGCGCGCCTCTGCGTGGGTGATCCGTTGGCCGCCCGAAGCGGTCTCAAGGCCGGCGCGACGGTCGCGCACCTCGCACTCTACCTGGCTGTCTACCTCGGGTGCGATCCGATCGTCCTGGTCGGACAGGATCTCGCTTACACGAACCACGTCTACTACATGCCCGGCGTGGCCATGCACGCACTCTGGCAGCCGCAGCTCAACCGCTTCTGCACGATGGAGATGATGGAATGGGAACGGATCGTGCGGTCGCGGCCGATCCTCATGAAAACCGAAGACATCCACGGCAGGGAGGTCTATACGGACGAGCAGCTTTTCACGTACCTCCAGCAGTTCGAAGGGGACTTCTCGGCGATCGGCGGGCGGGTCATCGATGCGACCGAGGGCGGTGTCCGCAAGGCGGGCACGCAGGTGATGCCCCTGGCCGAGGTGGCCGAGCGGTTCTGCACCGCACCGATCCCGGCCGACGCGCTCGCCTATCTCGATGAAACCGACTGGCATGATCCGTCGCGCCTGGAGGCCGGTCGATCCGAACTCATCCAACGGATCGAGGAAATTGCGGCCATGCGGGATACGAGCCGGCGCATGCTGACGCTGCTCAAGAAAATGACGACCTTGCTCGACACGCCGGCCGAGTTCAATCGGCACATCGCCCAGGTCGACGCCCTCCGCCTGCAGGTCGAGCAGCAGTACCGCGCGTATCAGATGATCAGCTCCGTCTCGCAGCTGGCGGAATTTCAGCGGTTCAGCGCCGACCGCCGACTGGGCCAGGCAGAGAAACACGGCACGGAGCGTGCCCGAGGCCAACTCGAACGCGACATGCGTTTCGTCGAAGCGGTCATCGAAGGGGCCGATGCCATCGAGGAGATTTTGAAAGAGGCTCTCGCGCGTTTCGAACGGGGCCAGGAGCCGACCGCATGAAAATCATCGCCGTCTGTCATGCCGACTTCGACTGCTCCCCCTTCGGGACGCCCGCACGCCTCGAAGCGGATCTGGAAGGGATCGCCGTCTTGCGACGGACCCTGATGTGTGCACGAGCGGCCCGGCGGGTCGCATCGGTTCACGTGCTCGTGCCTGCACCCCAAAGACAGCGGGCCGAATCGGCGGCGGCGGGCCTCGACGTGCAGGTCGAAACGCACGAGGCGGACCCCGTCCCCTGGCAGTCTTACGTCGCCAGTGCCCGGAAATGGTCGCTCGATGCGTGGCGCGGCGGGCTCGGCAGCACGTCGGTCTTCGACGAAACGCTCCATCCCTGGCTTCTCGGGGCGCTGGCTCAGCGTGAAAGCGCCGACGGGGTCGTCGACGTGCCCGCTGGTGCGTCCCTGCTGGACTGCGACCTGCTCGACGCGATGATCGCCCATTACGAGCAGGTCCATAAACAGGTCCGGATGACCTTTACGCAAGCGCCGCCCGGGCTGGCATCGGCCATCTATGCACCGGAACTGCTGAAGGATCTGACCGAGGCGAACCATTGGCCTGGCCGAATGATGGCCTATCAACCCGCCAAGCCCGCGCGGGACATGATCATGCTGCCCTGCTTCTATCCGCCCCCCTTCGAGGTCCGCACAGCCGTGGGCCGTTGCATCGCCGACACGCACTCGGCCGTCGAGCGCATGGTGTCGATCTTGCAGGCGGCAGGCAACTCCGCATCCAACGGGCGAACGCCGGACGCATCGACCGTGGCGCGATGGCTTACCGCATCATCGGTCCCGCGGGTGGGCGAACTTCCCAGCGAGGTCGAAATCGAATTGACGACGGAAGACCCCCTGCCGGACACCACGTTAAGACCTCGCGGGCGTGCCATGGATCGGCACGGGTCGATGCCGCAAGCCGTCTTCGATGCCATCATCGACGAGCTTTCCGCCCGAGACGATGTGCGCGTCGTGCTCGGCGGTTTCGGCGATCCGCTATCGGCTGACAATTTCGCGCGATGCGCTCGGAAATGTCGCGATGCGGGGATTTTCGGTCTCGCGGTGCGCACGCCGGCCGTCCATCTCAGCGACGAGGCGTTCGATGCGCTGCTGGACGCGCGCGTCGACGTGGTCA
>PWPN01000168.1 GCA_003557125.1 Phycisphaerae bacterium
CGATCTGCGAGCCCTCGATCCCCGTCGGGTTGGCGTCCTCCATGTCCGAGACGAGTCGGCTGTACTCGCCGATCGCCTCGTCGGGCGTCCCTTCGAGCCGGACGCGGCCATGATCGAGAAGTACGACACGGTCGCAAAACCGCTTGACGGCCGCCAGGTTGTGCGAGACGAAGAGCACCGACGTGCCCGACCGCAGGAACCGGCGCATCGTGTCCATGCATTTAGCTTTGAAGGCCACGTCGCCCACGCTGAGCACCTCGTCGACGAGCAGTACGTCGGGCTCCATGTGGGCCGCTACCGAAAACCCCAGCCGTACGTACATCCCCGACGAGTAGCGTTTCACGGGCATGTCGAGAAACTCGCGAATTCCGGCGAACTCGACGATGCTGTCGAACTTGGCGCGGATCTCGTGCCGACTCATGCCGAGGATCGCACCGTTGACGTAGATGTTCTCGCGACCGGTCAGGTCGCCGTGAAACCCGGCGCCGACCTCGATGAGCCCGCTCAGTCGGCCCTTCACGGAAACGCGCCCGCGGTCGGCCCGCAGCACGCGCGACAGGATCTTCAGCATGGTGCTCTTGCCGGCACCGTTGGGGCCGATGATACCGACCGCCTGGCCGCGGTGTACCTTGAAACTCACATCCTCCAAGGCCCAGAAGACGTCGCGTCGGCTGTAGTCCCCGCGAAACAGGCCGCGCCCCGCGCGGAGCATCGCCTCCCACAGGAGGCGTTCCGCGCCGCCCTTGCGGAACCGCTTCGAAACGTTCTCCACGACGATGGCCGGTTCATTCGATCGTGTCATCGTTGCTCGCTTCCCAGTCTCTGCTTGCTTCCCAGTCTCTGCTCGCTTCCCAGTTCCTGCCTGCTTTCCGTCGCTGTGTCGTAACCCTCACCATCCAGGTCGACGCAGCGCCGGATCGAATCGCCCGAACGCCACTTTCCGCTCACCGCACGGTCGCCACGCCGTAAACGTTGCGGCTGGCAACCGATTTGCGCCCGAACAGCCGCCGCGTCCACCCTGCCCGCAGGCATCCCTCGTCCTTGAAACCCGGATGCGTGTGCTCGGCGAAGGTGTGCACGTCGGCCAGGTCCGCCTCGACGAGCAGTCGGCGGAGGTGGTGCGGGTCCATGCAGTTGATGTGCCCGTATTCCTGCCGGTAGAAACGCACGTGCTGGTCGCGCAATGACCGCAACGGCCCGCACTCGAGTGCGCGGACGTAAGCGGAAAAGAGCCGATCCGGCAGCCAACTCAAGGGTACGAGCAGGGCAAGCAATTTGAGCCGCGTCGGCTCGAACCAGTAATAGAATCGGCCGGGCGATGTCTGGATCACCACTTTGCCGCCGGGTCGCACGACGTGCCGAATGCCGGCCAACAGCTCGCGCAAACCCGCGTCGTCGAGATGCTCGAAGATATCGCAGGCGACCACCGCATCGAATTGATTTTCGGCAAAGACGTCGGGAAGTCGGCGGATGTCGGCGGTGATCAGCTCCACGCGGTCGGCGAGGCCGAGCGACTCGGCCAGCTCGCGCCCCTGCCCGACCATCGGTGCGAGGATGTCGATTCCGCACGTGCGATGCCCTTTGCGCCCAAATTCGATCGCGTGTCGGCCGACGGCACAGCCCACGTCGAGGATGAACGCGGACCCATCGTCATGGAGCAGGTCGCTGATCCGCGCGTGCACGCGCGACCATGAATTCGTCCGACCGGCCAAGTGCTCGGCATAGGGGCGCAGCATGTTCTCCACGTAGGGCACGTGCTCCGAGAGCACCTCGTACGCTTCGAGGTAGTGCCCCGCTTCGAGCAGGCCGATCATCTGCTGCGACCAGCTGGCCGGCCGTTGCGGATCGATGAATCGCGCCACATCCACGGGCGCGTTTTTTTGCGGTTCGATGGTGGCGATACCTGTAGTCACAGCCATGCCTCCCTGCTTCGTTTCAGTCGCAAGCTCGCTCCAACGTTTCAGACGCGCTCGGCGAACCGCCCTTCCGCCGCCCGATAGAGCGTCCAGGCCGAGACGGTCAACAAGACCGATACAGCCGCAGCCGCACCGAGCGGCCCCCACAAAGGCCACTGCCCGTCGATGACGATCGTGCGATACGCACCAATGATCGGAACCATCGGGTTGACCGTCGTGATGACCCGCATCGCAGCGGACCCGTCCGTCGGCAGGGGATAGAGCACGTTGGTCAAGAACATCCAGACCTGAATAACGAAGGTGAAAAGATACTTGACGTCCCGGTACCACAGATTGGCCAACGCCAGCCATAACCCGAGACCGAACATGAACACGATCTGAACCATCAATACGAGCGGCAGCATCGCCAGGGCCGCATTCCACTGGAACGACCACGACGTGGTGAGATGGTAGAAACTCACCAGCCCGACAAGCACAAAGGACGCCACGCAAAAATCGAAAAATGCGCTGGCGATGGCTGTCATGGGCAGAATCTGCTGCGGGAAGTAGATCTTCGTGACCAGGTCGCGATGCGAAGCCAGGCTGGCGACCGCACCGGTCAGACCCGATGCGAAAAACGTCCACGGCAACAAGCCCACGTAAACGAACAGCGGATACGGAACGCCCAACTGCTCGATCGCGCCGACCGAGACGGCCCGCGTAAAGACGAATGTGAACAGCAGCATCAGTCCCAGCGGCTGAAGCAGCGCCCAGGAAATCCCCAGGACCGAATGGCGATAGCGCACAACGATCTCACGGCGAATCAACTGAATGAGCAGATCACGATAGCGCCAGACTTCCAGCACGCGTACCACTCCTGGTGTAAGGATCACAGCGTACGGAGGCTGAACGCATCCGAGCAGATCAACCCCACCGCCATGTACTTTCTTGTCGGACAATCGGGCGGTCCGGTACAGCTTGCGCCCTATAAAATGGTTCGCAAACCCATGCGCCACCGAACCATCGTCTCATTGACGGGAAAGTGCGTTGTTATGGGACGACCGGAATCTTTTGCAAAAAAGCCCCCGACAGACCTGCCAGGGGGCTTTGAAGGACGATGGTGCGTAAACGCAGCCCGGCTCGGTGTCATTCGACGCCGGACGCGATCGGTTCCGGCTCCGGCAGCGAGGCATCGTGCTCGTGGCTCGGCTGAAACGCAGCCGGGTGTTCCCGCGTCAGTGTGCGGTCGATGATTCGGCCGATCTGATCCAACCGGGCCGACCAGGCGTGAACGCGCGTAGCCTCCGAACGTGCCCGACGCTCCTGGATACTGTTGTGCATCAGTGCAACGTCGCAAGACTGGACCGTGTCCGGGACCGTGTCGGCCAACCAGACCGAGCCGGCCGCGGGTTTCACCGCCGGCAACGAGGTACTCACCACCGGCACGCCGGCCGCCAGATACTCGTAGAGCTTGATCGGGTTGGCGTGGATCGTCAGTGCGGTGCGTTGGAACGGGATCAAACCCACATCGAACCCACGAAGGTAGGCCGGGAGCGTCCCATGATCGCGGGGCCCCAGCAGGTGGACGTTCGGCATCGCGCGCAATGCGTCGCTCGCGGTGGCCATCGGCCCGATGATGACGATCGATGCATTCGGGCGACACCGTGCCAAGCCGACCACGAGCTCGAGGTCGACCCATTCACCGACGACGCCTACGAAACCGATGATCGGGCGCGGCAGCGCGTCGAGGTCGGCCGGTATCGCAAGCGTTTCATCTACCGCCCGCGTCAGGTGCGCGTGATTGACGCCGTGCTCGATAAAATGAACGTTTTCATGAAGAAGGCGCTTCGCCTCATAGAGCGGCTGGGAGGTCGCCAGCACCACGTCGCTCCGCGCGATGAGTTCCCGTTCCCTTCGTGCAATCAGCGCACGGTCATAGCCTGGAAAC
>PWPN01000077.1 GCA_003557125.1 Phycisphaerae bacterium
CCGCTTCCGGTGATGATGGCGAATTGACCGCGTCCGACCTTGCCGAACCGCTCGGTCTACCGGCGTGGACAATACGGGACGACGCGCGCATACTCTACGGATGTGCGCGCGCCAACCATAACAGCCCTAGGGAAACACCGCATTCCTTGTAACGGAGCTGCCATGAACCGACGCTTTCTTCCGGTCGTGTGTGTGCTGCTATCGACCTTTTGCCTGCTGCCCGCGCTGGTGCTCGGCGCGACCATCGCCAACGCGGCGGAGCCCGTGGACATGGCCAAGCGCGCGGAAGAGCTCAAAAACCTCAGATGGGGCATGTTCATCTGCTGGAGTTTTTCGACGTTCTCCGGTCAGGAATGGACGCGCGGCGTAGAGGACGTCTCCTTCTTCCGCGCCACCGAAGTGGATACCGACCAGTGGGCGCGCACGGCCAAGGAAGCCGAAATGGGTTACATCCTCTTCCTCGCCAAACACCACGACGGATTCTGCCTCTGGGACACCAAGACGACCGAATGGAAAGTCACCAACGCGCCCCTCGGCCGTGACGTTCTCGCCGAGCTGCGCAAATCCTGCGACAAATACGGCATCAAACTCGCGCTCTATTTCTCCGAAGGCGACTGGACGTGGCCTGATATGAAAAATCCCGAACTGAAGAAGGCGCAACTCAAGGAGCTGCTCACACAGTACGGCCCGATCGAATTCATCTGGTTCGACCACGCGCAAACCGACGGCGGCCTCAGCCACGCGGAAACCGTCACGTGGTGCAAGCAGTTCCAGCCCGGTTGCTTTGTCGGCTTCAACCACGGGCAACGGGCCGGCGACATTCGCCTGGGCGAGCACGGGCGTCCCGCACCGGTCACCGAGAAAACCGGCGTCGGCCGCGACACCGGCGACGAAGAGTACGACGGCTACCTCCTGGCCGAGTTCACCTACCCCATTCTTCCCAAAGGGCCGCAACGCCAGGGCGGGGCGGACTGGTTCTATTCGCTGCCGAAACACGATCACCTCGCGCACCCTGCCGAAAAACTCTACGAGGATTACCTCGGTGCTGTAAAATACGGCAACATCTTCTCGATCAATGTCGGGCCGAACTACAAAGGCAGGCTTCGCGAAATCGACGTGAAAACGCTTCGCAAAGTCGGCGAGATGATCAGAAAAGCCAGACTTGAAGCCGAATCGAATGAAAGCTCCTGCCGAAAACAAGCCAGCCCATGACATTTTTCTGGCTTTAGCCCCATCGCACACGTAAACTCAAATTACAGTTGCAATCGCGCGGACGCTTGGGTGGCTCGGTTCACTTATCCGACATCTCACCGCAAAAGGAGATCCCCATGGCCAGGTCGAGATCCTTCATCTTGCGCGTAGCGGTCGTGTGCCTGTTGCTGCTCGTGAGCGGTTGCGCGCGGGTCTCGCGCGAAAACTACGAAAAGATCGAAACCGGAATGACCCTCAGCCAGGTCGAGTCGATCCTCGGCCGGGGGACCGAGCAGAGTGGCGTAGGCGGCGCGATCGGCGACGTCGGCGGATCGGCCAAGGTCGTGAGATGGGGCGACGAAAACAGATCGATCACCGTCACCTTCGTCAACGACCAGGTCGTGGCCAAAGCCCAGCAAGGGTTATGACGCAACGCTTTCGTATGCCCTCTGGGCTGTTGACGGCAGCCGTGCGGTTACGCCCGTATCGCATATCAACGAGGCCTATTCAGCTTCAGTAATCGAGCTCGATCATCTTGCGGTCATCCTCGGCGGGCTGCACGCCTTCCAGCGTTTGCATGCGGTCGGTTCCCGGCTCGCCGACGTGCAGCGTGTACGTCGCTTCGATATCGAAGATCATCGGCCGAAACTCCGTCCCGCGGATGCGAAGCGTGTAGACGATCTCCCCGTCCGTCTCATGGACGACCTGCACGACCGGGTCGGTCATCCCCGTGACCGAAAGCTTCGGCAAAAAGCCCGCCGGTGTTCGGCCATAGTTGTCCGCCTGGGTGAACTCGAGAGGCCAATCCGGGAATTGCCCGCCCGTCGACGGGTCGCGCGGATCGGCGAACCGAGGCCACATCTCGACGCGGATCGTCCGCGCGTCGCGGTTCAACCGGACGATGCCGTAACCGGTCGAGCGATCGTAAAGCTCAGCCGGCTCACGGTTCGAAACATGCGGGTTGGCTATGCCATAGACGCTCATGAAGTTGCCGAATCCGTCCCGGAAGTCGCCCGTGTAGCGCGGCGCGTCCTCAGCACGGTTCGCGCCCGGCGTCGAGGGAAACCACCGCCTCGGCCAGATGTTGGCGACGGCCGGCACGCACAACGCGACCCCGGCGTCCTTCCAATCGTCGATCCCGTAGTGAATCGTGCTGGGCAGGTGCTGGTCGCCCGCCAGGTGGAACGCGAAGGCTTTGCGGATTTCCCGCAGCGCCGCGTTGCGACCGGACTGAGGCCAACTGTTCGAGTCCGCATCGGCGACCGGCTCATCGTCCGGCGGATAATCGCCCGGCTCGTAGATGGGCAGCCTCGGCACGACGCTGTCGCTGGTCGTTCCGCGCGGCAGGGTCGCCAGGTTCGCAAAGATCGTCTGCGAGACGACCGCCTTCATCCACACGCCGTCGCTCCAGTCGGCTGCCCAGTCGGCCAGGAACGCCAGTTGCCGCTCGCCCAGAAGCACCGCCCCCTCGACGTCCGCCTGCGTCACCGGATCGAAGTCCGGGTTCTGGAACCATCCGTTGATGACCTCTCCGTCGGGGATCATGACGGTCGGCGACGATTTGAACTTGCGATCCTCCAGCAGCGCGAAGCTCACGCCGCCCCACCGGAGATCCGTGTAGTAGACGCCGATCCCCTGCCCGACGGGCGTCGGGTCGTAGGGGTCCGGCAGGTGGCTCGTCTGCGTGCGCTCGACCATGCGGACCCAGACGGGCGGCATCGTGTATCCGCCGTCGTCCTGGCGCGCGGCTGCACGCCCGCCCGCGCCCCAGATGTTGCCCTGGTAGACGTCGTGATCGTCGATCAGGCAGACGCTCGGCCGATCCCGCGTGAGCGTCCCGAACGTCCAGCCCCACAGGTGCCACTTGCGGAGATAATCGAGGCTCGCCCGGGCGACCGGCGCGCGCTCGACCCCGTAGCCGGCGACGCGTTCGTAAAGCTGGTCGCCGACGAACAGCATGAGGTCCGGGTCGTGTGCCCGCACGTGTTCGACGACCTCATCGTGGGGAAAACCCAGGTCGTTCATGCACGAAAAACCCGCGACCACGAGCGTTTCCTTATCGACCGGGTCCTTGCGGATGGTGCCGGCGTAGTCATGGTCCACGCTACGTCCGTCGGCCTCACGCAACGCATACACGACCCGATAGGGCACGTCGCGCGTGCTGTCCCAGTCCTCGACGCGGAACGTCGCGGTAAAGGCAAGCGGGTCGATCTCCGCCCGATCGACCATTTTCCATCCGTGGCCGTCCCGCACTTCGAGCCGTACCGAACGTGCGTCGCCCAGACCGATCGGCGGCATCTGGGCGGTCATCTTGAGGATGTCGCGGCTGAGCGTGTACTGCACGAACAGGATGGGGCCGAACGCCTGCGCATCGTCCCCCTCGATCTTCGTACCCCAGGCCTGCCAGTCGCTGAACGCGAACCGCGCCGCGCCCTCGAGGCCTCCGCCCGGTCTCGGCTCGTGACAGACCAATGCCACGTTCCCCCAAAGCGGTCCGTCATCGACCTGCTGACGGATGCGCGCCAAGGGCTCACCTGTCTGCGGATCACTCGCGGTGAGGGTGACAGCCTCGCCCTCTCCCGTCGCGTGGATTTCCAGTTCGAGGACGAGATCGTCCAGCGCACCGGGCGTCACGAAACCGGGCAGGTCG
>PWPN01000104.1 GCA_003557125.1 Phycisphaerae bacterium
GACTTCCAAGCCAACGAAACCATCCTCTCCGGCGACATCGGCGTGCCGGGGGACAACTCGGACAACTCCTTCAACGTCGTACAAGGCGCGAATAACGCCGTACTCGACGGCTTCACGATCACCGGCGGCAACGCGAACGGCTCGACGGCGGCCACCCACTCCGGCGGCGGGATGTACAACAACGGCACGAGCCCGATGGTGCTCAACTGCACGTTCGTGAACAACTCGGCCCGAATCCGCGGCGGAGCGATGCTCCAATCGAACGGCAGCCTGATTGTGATAGGCTGTACATTCGCAGGCAACTCGGCCGGTCCGTTTGGCGGCGCGATCTCGAACATGAGCGGCAGCGCGGAATTGACCAACTGCACGTTCACGGACAACTCGGCCCTCTACGGCGGCTCGATCGCCAACCATTCGGCCAACACCTCGATAACCAACTGCACCATGACGGCTAACACAGCGACTTCGGGCGGTGCGATTTACAACATTGGCAGCAGCCCGACAGTGCGCAACTCGATCCTGTGGAACAACACCGGCGGACAGATCTTCAACTCATCGACCGCCAGCAACCCTGCTGTCACCTACTCGTGCGTCGAGGGTGGGCACCCAGGCGAAGGCAATATCGACATCGATCCGCTTCTGTCGCACCTCGCTGACAACGGCGGCCCGACCTGGACGCATGCGATTGCTTCCAACAGTCCTGCCTACGCAATTCCCGAGTCGGCCGGTATTGGAAGCTGGAACGGCGCGCCGGATACCGATCAGCGAGGTGAGCCGAGGGCCCCGGCTGGCTACTTCCGGGCGATGGGTGCCTATGAGGGCGAGTACGATGCGTTGCCGCAGCCGGCCATCGTCGCAGCCGAGTCGGTGAAAACCCACGGGATCGCAGGCGATTTCGGCATCGATCTCCCGCTTCCGGGCGGTGCGGTCGAGTCGCGCAAGGGCGGGCCGACGCGGATCGTCGTGACGTTCGATATGGATGTCTATGGTTCCGACGCGGGCGCTCCGCTGCTCAATGATGCTGCGCTGTCAGCCGGCACGGTCGTTGACGTAACGATCGACGGGGCCGTCGTGACGGTGGACATGGCCGACGTGCCGGACGCGACGGTGCTGACCGTAGCTTTCCCCGGCATTGTGAGCGATTCAGGCCAACCCTGCGCGGACTCGCTTTGCGTTCGCGTGCTGGTCGGCGACGTGAATGGCGACGGGACGGTTTCCACGAACGATATGGTGGAGGTCCGCAACCACCTGAACCAGTCGGTCACAGCCTTCAACTTCCGTCATGACGTGGACTGTGATGGGATGATCGCCGTGACCGACATGGTCCGGGTGCGTAACGACTTGGGAACGGGTGTGGACCTCTGTCCGTAGCGTGCTCGTTCGGCAGATTCATCGCTTCATTTATGCAATGCACGGCAGGCTCGGTATCCGGCACCGAGCCTGCTTTTTTTTGGCTGTGGCGCTCATGCCCCATGCCTGAATGTGGGCACAGAGTCGTGGCCTACCCTTTCCGCAACGGACGAGCCTATGCCTCCGGGTAAGGCCGATCCGTACCCGGCTGCTTCTCCTCCGAGCGGACATGCTCGACGAGGCGCGACGTGTTCTCGGCGATCCGGAACGCGACGATGATCAATTCCAGCCATACCCTTGCAAGGATCACCCAGACAACAAATGCCACAGGAGCGAAGATCAAGCTTATAAGAAAGCCGGCGGCGTCCCCTGAAGCGATACCAGCGACGAACATGGTGAATGCCATGATGAGTGCTCCAACGCACGCCAAAACGAACAGCAGCTTGATGATTCGCGTGGTCACGAATTCATCGAACGACATGTCAAACAGGGCGGCAAAGAACCCTTTGGAATCTTTCATCGGCGTTCCTCCTTTCTGCAGAGTCAGAAATGAAATAAGACGATGCGTCACAGGCTGACTGTGCGCAACGACGGGCACGCAGACGGGTAACTTGTCGTCGGGCATCCTACCATCGCCGACATTTAAAATATACATTCAAGGTACAATTATTTTTGGAGGTTTCCCGGGCGCCGGCAAGAGCCACAAAACAACGCAGTCCCTCCCTTAACCCTATTCAGTGAAAGATGTTAGAGACATTCACACCCTCCTCGAAAGTATGTGGGGCGATATTCATGCTCACCTGACAGGAACCTGCGGGATGAACCTAAGTCATTGTCGCGATTGACCTTCAAGCTTCTACGTACGATAATATCCATGGAAGAGTCGCGCATGAGATGTTATAGTTAAGTAGTCTGATTTGAAGGTTCCGGTGTGCAGGGGTCGTTGCACCTTGCTCCGTCATTGCGTGACGGATGGCAAGGTTGTGTGATGGATCACGGGGCGGCCTGGCCGGCCACTCCGCCCGGAGGAGCCCTCCATGGCGAATTTTATCCATACGGCCATCGCCGAACTGGCGCACCAATTGACGCTGTCACCGACTCGGTTGCGGCTTCAGCAACTCGAAGCGACCGAACAGTTGATCGATCACATCTCGCCTGACAAAAGCTACCCTTACGACTTCGTCTGCCACCACATCACCGGATACCGTCCTCGCGAAACGGGCCCGTCCAAAACGATGCCCGGCAAGGCATTGATCGAGGATCTCGCTTCATTAAACGAGCAGCTCAGCGGATCGCATCCGGTGGCGGTGGACCAGATGCCTGTGGCGTGCTGGACGACAGAGGAGTTGGCCGAACGCTTGCACGTATCGACCAAGACGATCTGTCGTTGGCGTCGGCGGGGCTTGGCCGGGCGTAAACTGCGTTACCCGGACGGCACGGTACGGATGGCCTTCACGGACCGCGTCATTCGCCGCTTCGTGTCTCATCATGGGGATCGGGTCCGGCGCGGAGCGGCCTTCAGCCAACTGAGCGCTGAGGAAAAGAAACATATCGTGCATCTGGCACGCGAGGAGCTGATGCAGCGTCGCATGAAGCTGCATGAGCTGTCGCAGGTGGTGGCGGCCAAGGTCGGACGTGCCGTTGAGACGGTGCGTTATACGCTGCGACGGTGGGATAAAGCCCATCCGGACAAGGCGCTTTTTGCAGGCGGAAGCTTTTTGGCGATTCCGCCTGAGCTTCGGGCGATCGATGCGGCTGTCGCCGCCGGCCAATCGGTACGGAAGGTCGCCCGGCGTTTCGGGAGATCGACCGAGGCGGTGCGCTCGATCCTTCTCGAAGTGCGGGCGCATCGTCTGACCAGCCGCGAGCTTAGCTTTGTTTACAACCCCGAGTTCGAAGCTCCCGGAGCCGAACAGGCCATCCTCGCCCCACCACCCGAGAACGACAGCGACGCGAACGGGCGGGTGCGTCCTCCCAAGGACTTGCCGCCCTATCTCCAGGAGCTTTACCGTTGCCCTCTGCTGTCGGCCGAACGCGAGCGCCACCTGTTCCGCCAGTACAACTTCCTGAAGTTCAAAGCCGACCGGATGCGAAAGGCCATCGATCCGCAGGAAGTTGCGGAGGCAGCTCTGGACGAAATCGACGCGGTGCTCGCACAGGCCGGCGCCGTAAAAAATCAGATACTCAAGGCGAATCTTCGCCTCGTCGTCTCCATCACGCGCCGTCACGTCGGGTATACGTCGGACTTTTTCGAAGCGGTCAGCGACGGCAATATGGCGCTCATGCGGGCCGTGGAGAAATTCGATTACGCGCGCGGGTTCAAGTTCAGCACGTACGCGTCGTGGGCGATCATGCGGACCTACGCGCGGACGATCCCTGAGCAGCGCTACACGGCGGTGCGCCTGGTGACGGGTGTGGATGAAGTGCTGTCAGCCGCCCCGATGCACGACGAGACCGCTGAACGTGAAAGCGTCGTCGAGGCGGCCCGTCA
>PWPN01000064.1 GCA_003557125.1 Phycisphaerae bacterium
AACCCGCCCAAGGTGGCGGAGTTCGAATGGATACGTGGAACGCGGCCGTTCTATTTCCAGAGGCCTGCCCGGAAATCGTGCGCCTATCGAATCCCCAGGCGATTCCGGGAAAAGAAAAAAAGCCTTTGAGGTGGACCATGTGGAAGCCTTAACGCTGTTGACAACCGACAGCCTCATCATGGATACGGTAAGGCAGGTCAATGACCTGCCCTACCATACTTTCATCTGCTTACGGAGCAGTGGCACACGGGCATCTTGTCATTCAGTACGCATGCCTCGACGGGCGAGACGCCCGTACCCCCCTGGATCCGCGCGGGCGAAAAGCCCGCGGCGCCTTGGCACGTGGACGCTTACACTTCTGCCGACGAATCGGGCGAAAGCCCGCGGCTCATTCTTTGCGCCGGGACGGTTACACTTCTGCGGCCGAATCGGGCGCGTCGGTCTTTTCCGCCTTGAACCCGATGAGGAAGACCACCAGGCAGATGGCTAAAAGGACGGCCGGCCGCAGGTACATCTGGCTCCATTGGCCATCTGCGATCGTGCTGATGGGTCCGGCCAGAAGCGAGCCAGCCAACATCCCGCCGCCCAACGTCACGGAGGCCAGGAACCCCTGGGCGCTGGACTTGATGTCCTTGGGCGCGATCGCGTCGGCGAACATGAAGATCGCGGTGAAGAAGAACGCGAACCCTATGCCGTGCAAGGCGACGGCGCCCACGGCAAAGTCGGTTGCCTGAGTAATGGCAAAGACGAGGTCACGCAGGAGCCATGCCCCGATACCCACTGCCATGGTTGTGCGGAATCCGAACTTGAGCAGCATGACCGGAAGCAGGACCATCATCACCATTTCGCTGACCTGGCCGGCTGTCAGGACGGTACTGACCCACCCTTCGGTGATTCCGACACCATCCCTCAGGAAGGCTTGCGTCCATATGAAGTAGAGTTGCAGGTCGATGGCTACGAAGAACGAGACGATGGCCATCACCGCGAAGGCGGGATTGCGCAGCAAGGCGACGGCGTCGAGAAAGGCCAACGGGTTGGCTGCCTGTTTCGTCGGCGGCGTGTGCGGCAGGGTCATGGCGTAGACCCCGTAGCCGAACGACAGGATAGCGGCCACATAGAGACTGTGACCGATCACCGGGTCAAGGAACATCGGGCCGATGCGGGTCATCCACACGGTGAAGACCCAGCCGATGAGAACCCAGCCGATCGAGCCGAAGACGCGGATCTTGCCGAATTGCTCATTGGGCCAGTGCTGGAATGTGATCGAGTTGGTCAGGGCGATCGTGGGCGCATAGAGGAGGTTATAGATCAACATGCCGACGAAAACGCCGCCGAAGCTCGTCATCTGCGTGACGGCCAGGAGCGCCACGCCGCCGAGGATCTGGCTGACGCCCACGAAGCGCTGCGCCGCGAAGTAGCGGTCGGCGATCTGCCCGCCGACGAACGGGGCGATGATCGAGGCGATGGGCATCGTCATGTAGATCAGACCGATGAGCCCGAAGTTCGGTGACCCGTCGGCTGTCTGAAAGGTTTCCAGTGAACCGAGGTGGAGGCCGAGGATCGGTGCCCAGGCCCCCCAGATGGCGTACTGGAGGAGCATCATGGCCGACAGACGCAATCGTAACGACATGGGCAACTCGGGTGTGGTCGTTTGGGGTGAACCGCCGTTGGCGTTGGCATTTTCCATGATCGTCGCTCCGTTGGAAGAACAGGTGGCCCGTATCCGGGCGCAGTCTGGGTCCGACACGTGGGCGGAGTTTAAGGCATGAGCCGATCCGCTTCAATCCACACTGTTTTTGTCGGATCATTCTTGCCGGAGCGATCCGGGCGGGGGGGGTGGTTGCGCGCCGGTCGATGGTGTATCCTCGATTGAGGGCGGGTAAGGCTGGCTGTTGAGTGCGGGCAAGGCTGGCCGTGGGCGGTAGCTATGGGTGGATCATGATCGCGGAGTTGGATCTTTTCGTACTCTATCGATGGATGCTGGCCCTTATCTGCATGGTTTATGCAGCCGTGGTGACGTGGCGCTCGTTGTCCCACTGGCTGGCGTACTTTCACGAGTCTCGCCAGTCGGCCGTCCTGGGCCGCTATACGATCGTGCTGCTGTTGCGGACCCGCTGGCGGCGATTCGTCAGCGAGTTCGTCCAGATTACAGCGCTGCTGGTAGCGTTGGCTCTGCTGATTTATGCGCATCATGGTGTCCGAGGCTGAACATGGGAAAAGCACCGAGCGAAAAGGCAGCCAAGGCCATTGCCATCGCGGAACTGCCCGACGATGAGCTGATCGTCTACGGTCGGGAACTGGGGTTAGCGCTCGACCCGAAGATGGGGCGAGGTGAGTTGCTGCGTCGGATTCGCCAGCGGCAGGAACTCCTGCTCGAGCTCGATCACGAGGCGATGCTCGACGTCGTGGTGTGGGCGCGGGTGCCCGTACGCAAGTCGGCCGGCAAAGAAGAACTGGCCCGTAAAATCGCCGGTACCCGGAAGATGGATTTCCGCGGGCTCAGCGACCGAGGCCTCTACGTGTTGGCCCGATTGCGGGACGTACCGGTACGGACGACCGATTCCCGCCTGCTCATGGCCGCCCGTCTGCGGGATGCCGAGCCGGTGTGGCACCGTATTCGCCGAGCACGTCGTAAGGTTGTCGGGCAGGTCCTCGGCATGGTCGTGGGGGATACGGGCGAGGAAGAAGACGAGTCGTACCGGTTCCTGCCTGAAAGCACAGCCCCGACCAGCACGCTCCGCGATCACATCGCCGAGCAGGGGGTCGTCGGCGGGATCGCTTACCGGCTCCGCAGCGTGGCTGACGATTACGTGCGTGAAAAGCTCGACGAGATCGAGACCCGCATCGACCTCAAGCTCGACGAGATCGACGCGCGCCTGGCCGAGTGGCGGGACAAGGAGATCGCCAACCGGCTGCGAATCCTGAAAATCACGCTCGTGGTGTCGGTTTTCGTGGCATTGCTGAGCCTGGGGTACAACCTCGTGAATCGGATGAACGCGCCGCCCCCGCCGGCCCCTGCGCCGCCGGCGGAGCGGATCGAGCCCGCGCCGGGATTCGGCCTGGCCGATCCGCCTTGTAGCCTGGGCGAGCCTTGGGTATAGTCGGCTCCAGTGTGGGGCGTCGGCTCCAGGAGGGATTCTTCTTTTCCTTCCGGCGGTTCCATGGAAACCAGCGATTCGCCTTTTTCAGGTGAACGATCAACGGGGAATGGCCATGCAGGAACATCTCAGTCCGGATGTCACTCAGGTAATCAAGTTGGCCAACGCGATCGCCCGCGAATACGAGCTGGAATACATCGGCACGGAGCACCTGCTGCTGGGCATTGGTAAACAGCAGTCGAGCCTCGGTGCGCAGATTCTCAACAAGCACGGCGCGACCTACAAAAAACTCAAAGCGCAGGTCGACAAGCTGATCCAGGCGAGCCTCGAAGATACCTGGGTTTTCGGCCGTCTGCCCGGTTCGCCGCATTTCCGCAACGTGATGGCCCGGGCGATCGAGGAGGCCCGCGCACTGAACAGCAAGCTTGTCTGCACGGAGCATCTGCTGTTGGCGTTGATCCTGGAAAAGGGAAGCGTCGCACAAAAGGCCCTTCGCGCGATGGACCTGTCCCCGCGCCAGGTGCGCGAAGCGATCGACCACGCCGCCTCGGACCCGAAACAGGCCGAGCGTACCTGATAAGGCCGGCACGCTTGAGGACGTGTACGACAACCCCTTCCGAGCCGCGCCCGTAAGGAAGCGGAATACCACCGCCCCAAGAACGCTCCTTCCCCGGGTCGCGGCGCGGTGACTGCGCGATTTTCACACACCCTCTAAGAAATCAACGGTCATTCACGGCGCGACT